>WFLZ01000092.1 GCA_009177225.1 Clostridia bacterium | reverse complement strand
TCAATAATTCTTCCGGCGTGCTGATGTTCCGACTTCTTACCAACGCCCCTGTTTCTTTGGCGGCTTCTTTCCAGCCTGTCGGCATCATTTCATATATGAGGCTCATCTGGTCTTTTCCCATAACTCTATTATATCATATTTTTTCTCTTTTGTTAAGTGTACGCATATGGGGTTCAAGGGGCTGTCCCTTTGCAAGCATTGTATTGTGTGGGTTTTCAATCTTTGTACCCACATAATACCGTGCTTGCTACATAAGCTTTCGCCCTTACGGGCGAATTTTCATTTCAGCAAGTTTGAAACACTGCATTTTTTTGTTTTTTCGGTACTCCCGATTATCACTATAACAGATAATTCCGTACTCGTCAATATGAAATTTCAGATTTCTTTAAACCACAAAAAATTCCTCGGTTAAAAGGACGAAACAGCGTTTTCCGCATAATATCGTCATTCTGATTTTTTGAAGTTCAATTTTCATCGGTTTATTATTAACAATCTGTGAACAAAACTTTGTGAGTTATTGCGGCTTGATTCTTAAATATTAGCGTGCTATAATTGCAGTATGAGGAAACTCAAATCAAAAATTCAAGCGAATGTGAGGTGATAATATGGCACTTTATCTTGACAAGATTTCTGAGAATGAGCAGAAGATTAAGAAACTCGAAGAAAGCATTAAGCGTGATACTGCAAAGAAGAAAAAGCTGACTGAGGAGAATGCTAAACTGACTTATCTGTCGCTTTGTGAACAGTACAACAGTTCAGGTCGTGACCTGCTTGATATTCTTGCAAGCGAACACGAACAGGCAGTATCATTGAAAACAAGTGATACGTCCGATAAGGAAAACAGTTCTGCTGATAATGTCGGTGCTTATGTTTCCGAAGATAACGGAAATGATGAAACCGATGATTTCAGTGATGGCACTTCTGATACTCCCGAACAGAATTCATTCTTTGGAGATGAAACAGATTTCTACAGGAATTAAAATATATCCGACAACAGAACGAGGGTAAGAAAGAAAAAGCGATGCCCTCACTCTGAAAGCATAGAAATAGAAAAGCTAAGGAGAAAATTCGCTATGAAAAATAAAACAATGCAGGAGATGAATGAGAAGTTTAAAGACTTCCCTGTTCAGAAAAACGTCTACGAAGTGGATGGAAGAATTTATCATGTCACAAGCCATTTTGTAGGAAACAAAAATATCAATGATGTAATTTTGAAATACGCTGAGAACAAGGCAATAGGTGAAATGCTCGGTCGTATTCCGACAGAAGAACAGAAATAACTTTTTTCCAGAAAGCTATTGACTTTACCGATACACTGCGCTATAATGAGCGTATCGGTAAAGGTCGCTTTGGAGGAAAGGAGTTATTTATGTTACCAAAGCAGACCGATTACAAAGTGGGAATGTACCTCCGCCTGTCGAGAGATGACGAGCGTGTAGGCGATTCCCTTTCGATTGAAAATCAGAGAAGAATGCTGACAGATTATATCAAAGAACAGGGTTGGCGACTCTATGATACATACGTTGACGACGGAATTTCAGGTACTACGTTTGACGAACACCAAAATGGAAACATGATTAATGTGCAGAGCCTGATTCGATTAATAAATTTTTATGAGCAGATTTTATAAACCTGCTCCTATACGCTTATTTACTTACAAATTAAAATCCCAATAAGATTGATTTATAATATGTAATCTTAAAGGTTGCCAAAACCCTGATATGCTGTAAAATAACGGTATATTGGGGATTGTTTTTTGTAAATATTAAGATTTTTTTGTAGATTCGTTATGATTGACAAATGTCTGATTTTTTGATATAATGTAAAAAATAAAAAAATTTGCAGGAGAATTNTNATGATTNATTATAAATGGGCANANGAACCGNNTAAAAAGCTGTTAATTGTNTATATTCTTGATATTNTGNAAAAATATTCCGATGNAGAACNTACACTTACAAAAATCAGAATAAAGCAGATTCTTGCAGAAGAATATCTTATGGAAACAGATGTGAAAGCTGTTGCACGTAATCTGAAACTGCTTGAAATGGTTGACAGCCATGTAAAGTGTCAGGAGGCAGAGCGTATAAATCAACGTGGCAGGGAAGAAATATATCGCCATGGATTTTATTATGAGCATGAATTTGATTATGCAGAACTGCGCCTTTTGGTAGACAGTGTTATGTATCAGATGCAGATGCCGAAAGAAAAACGTAAAAATCTGATTGATAAAATAATCAGGCTTTCAAATACCTACTTCAAAAATACGATGAAACATACAATTTATACTTCTGATAACGCACCCGAAAACGATTCGTTCTATGATAATATCCGTTTGCTTGCAGAGGCAATAAACAGCTGTAAAAAAGTCCGTTTCAAGTATTGCAGCTATGGTACTGACTTAAAGCTGTACCCACGTAAAAAAGCAGACGGAAAAGACCGCATTTACACTGTCAGTCCATATAAACTTACAGTTAAAGACGGCAGATATTATCTTATCTGTAATTATGGTAAGTATGATGATATATGCAATTACCGTGTTGACAGAATACAGGAAATTAAAATGCTTGATGTTCCCGCACGTCCGGAAAGAGAACTCAATCAGAATGAAATGGTCAATCTGTCAGAATATACCGAACAGCATTTATATATGTTCAGTGGACAACCGATACGTGCAAAGTTCAGGGCAAAGACATATATGTTAAACGATTTTGTGGACTATTTCGGAAAAAATATCAGAATAAAAAATGCAGATGATGAGATGATTGTAGAAGTAATCGCTCCTGAAAGTGCCGTCTGCAACTGGGCTGTACAGTTTGCAGGGGACGTTGTTCTTACTTATCCGCAGAGTTTACGGGAACAGGTGACTGAAAAATTAAAAAATGCCTTGAAAAATTATGAAACATAACATACATATCCCGTNTTTGNNGACNTNCGNNNNTGCTATAATACAATTACAGAAACGCAAAACGGAGGTATATTTATGGAAGAACATTCACTTTATACGCATTACCTCAGTTGTCGGAAAGGTATTCCTGACAGGGAACTTTCTGAAAACACAAAGAAAATAATCGCTCTTGTTGAATCGGAAGATTTTCTTGAAGCAAACAAATATATGCTGTCAGATGTATATACGCTTACGGAAATAGTCTATTCCGCCCGTGCGGATGTTCATTATAAGCTGGAACTTCTGAATGGCATAATGGCTGAATTTAAGGATACTGAAGAGTGGAGCGGCAGAGGAGAAGGATTCATGGAAGTCTNTGAGCCTTTCTGTCTGGCAGTNGATTTGATGAAATCCGCTGANAATGTGTTTTTTACTCTGAAAAAAGTTACAAGAGATGAAAATAATACACGCTCCTATGATGACAATTATCCTGAATTTTCGTCCGTTGACGAAATCAGTAAATATCTTGAATCACGTTTTGACGAACAGAAAGACAGCGAGGACGACCCCGAATGGTATATAGTACACCGTCATGACAACAATATAAAAACACCGTCACTGTATGAATACAAGGCGGAATGGAGAAGAAAAAATCGGTGCGAATATCTCATAAAAACGTCAGCCATATATCTTCTCAGCAAACGTGGAACAGTCTGGAAATGTGGTATTGATGAAAGTGATTTCTTCGATGGAGATGTTATATGCGATGAAATATGGTCAGGTCGTTTTTTAGCGAATAATGGTGATATTTTCGTATGTGACAGCAGACCATTTTTTGAAATTCACCATATGCTTTATACTACTTGCAGTGGTGAGACTGTAGAGGGTCTTTACGTTGAGGACGGAAAAATGAAAACTTTTCCGATAGAATACCATATTACAGAACTTGAGGAATTTTCTTTTGAACTGCGCTCATATATTCAGGAAGATATGAGTAAATTAAGTGAGCAGGAAAATATTTTATTCAAGATTCAGCAGAAATATCATTCAATGGGGAACGACGGCTATGAATGGATAGAAGATATAGTTAACAGAGTTTATAGTTATCATACAGAGGGAATGCCAATTGAAATGGTGGAAGAAGAATTTCTGAAATGAGATGATGTACATATCCTGTTTTTGTCCTATAGTGTGTGATATAATATAATCAGAAACGCAAAACGGAGGTATATTTATTGAAGAACATTCACTTTATACGCATTATCTCAGCTGTCGAAAAGATGTTCCCGACAGGGAGCTTTCTGAAAACACAAAGAAAATAATCGCACTGGTTGAGTCGGAAGATTTTCTTGAAGCAAACAAATATTTTCTGTCAAATATATGGAGACTTTGGAAAATCATTTTTTCCGCACGTGCAGACGTTCACTATAAACTGGAGCTTCTTAATGGCATACTTGAGGAGTTCAAAGATACTGAAGAGTGGGATGGCGGCAATTTCATGGAGGTCTATGAGCCGTTCCGTATGGCAGTAGGTTTGATGAAATCCGCTGACAATGTATTTTTTACTCTGACGAAAGNTACAAGAGATGAAAATAATGTCCGCTCTNATGATGACAATTATCCTAAANTTTCGTCCGTTGACGAAATTAGTAAATATCTTGAATCACGTTTTGACGAACAGAAAGACAGCGAAGATGACCCCGAATGGTATATAGTACACCGTCATGACAACAATATAGAAACGTCAGCCGTGTATCTTCTCAGCAAGCGTGGAACAGTCTGGAAATGTGGTGAAGAATACAATTTAGTCGATAGAGATGTTATAGGCAGTGAAATAAGCTCAGGTCAGTTTATTGCGAATTACGGCGATATTATAGTATTTGACGGGCGACCTTTTCAGAAAATCTTTCATATGATTTATGCCAGTGATGATGGGGAAAAAGTGGGTATTTACGTGGATGACGGAGAACTGAAAATTTTTCCGATAGAATACCATATTACAGACCTTGAGGAATTTGCTTTTGAACTGCGTTCATATATTCAGGAAGATATGAGCAAATTAAGTGAGCAGGAAAGTATTTTACTTAAAATTCAACAGAAATATCATTCAATGAGCAGGAACGACGGCTATAAATTTCTGGTAGATATTTCTGAGAGATATTATGATAGATTTTTCAGGAAAGAAAAAATGCCAATTGAAATGGTGGAAGAAGAATTTCTGAAATGAGGTGCAGAAACTATGCGGAATTATTATTATGTTTCCAGAAAGGAATATATCATCAATCAGCTTGAACGAAACGGCATACAGGCTGGTGACCTTGATATTTCCGACTATGCCCACGTATGCGAATCAGCGGAATATATTGCAAGTCTGCTTGAAAAGAATGAACTTCTCTATAGGAAATGCTCCGAAATAGCAGGCGACTGTATCAGTGGCAAAAAAAAGCCTTTTGTGTTTCTTACCCTTAGGGACATGAAATATTATTTTCTCAGCTTTGATGCAGTTGTATGGGCAGTATCGGAATACAAGGCTTTCGGACGGAGATTTGATTTTATCACTGTAATTTCTGACAAGTTCACAGAAGAATTTTCTTACAGACATATTAACAAAGTTTCAAAGAAATATTTCGGGAGAATACATTTTCACCCTGATGAATTTCATGTTCTGGGAAAAATTTCTTTCGACGAAAACAAAGTTTACATACAACCGATTATAATTTATTAAGGAGGAACTATTATGAATTTATATGAATATGCTGTTGATTATCTTAAAAATCACACTGAAGGTCTTACAGACAGCATTCTTAACGAATATTTTAAGGTTAACAAAGTGTCTTCACTGGACGAGGCTTTCAGAAGGGGCGTGGCTTCTGTTGTTGATAGCAACAGGAAAACTATGGCTAATCCAATCGCATATTTCAAACCCAACCGCAAAGCAGCAATAGACGACGTGCTGTGTGGTTTTGGTCTGAATGCGATGCGTACAAAGTATGGAGATGATGTTAACAAACTCTGGAACGATTTTTGCACACAGGTTGTACCCGATTCAGAACAGTCTCCCCGTGGTGCATGGTACAAATTCGCTGAAAATATCATTACCCTTATGGCGTACTTATCTGGATTCAAAGATATTGATGACTTGTATGCAGTGTTTGGAAACGCAAAAGATGTAAACGCAAAAATAAAGCTTATAAATACCGTTTCCGCAAAAGTGAGATGGTGGGGATTTGCTATGGCAAGCAACTGGATTAAGGATATGGGAATGATTGGATTCTGCAAGCCTGACCAACACGTCCGTGCGATTATTGATGGAATCTATCAGACAGGACAAGAAGAAAAAGATGTTTTTACAAAGGTTATTGAAATTGCAGAAGAATGTAATATATCACCGTTTGTACTGGACAGAGTTTTATACCTTGTCGGTTCGGGTAATTTTTACGGACAGGGACATGAACATATCAAAAAGTCATACAACGGCAATGAGCAGGATTTTATTAACTCTTTTAAAGCTCAGATGAAATCCGGCATTATACAAAATTCAAGATAAACAAATGATAGGAGGTATTTATGAAGGTATCTGTATACTCACGAGAAATCATCGAACGTATAATAGCAGAAGGCTCATTCCCCGATAATACTGCTGTTATCAGCTTTTACGATCCCGCAATAAAGCGTATCGACGAGGACTACTCGCATGTTGATTACAGCGGCGTTTGCGATACGGTCTTTTACAGCGAGCTGGACGACCTCGACCTTGATGTCTTGAGACGCAAGGGATATACATATGACACATATTTTCTCGAGGTTGACGATATTGCAGCCTTCATTTATCATGCCTATGACAACGATATGGATATCATCTGCCAGTGCGAATACGGTCAAAGTCGAAGTGCAAGCTGTGCGGCGGCGATTTTGGAATTCTTCTGTCACAACGGTATTTCCATTTTTTCAAACTATAACTATTACCCCAATCAGGTTGTGTATCACAAGATATATGATGCACTCGAAAAGCGAAAGCGTTATCACGATAATAAATATTTTTTAGCTGCTGATGCAGAGAGAATAGAATCCCACATTAAGAAATTACAACTATCGGAAATGCTCCTCTCCGATTATCAGCCTGAGAATGGTAATTCTGCTGCTGATGTGAAATACGAGATGGAGCGGTGTATGTCGGAACGGCATCAGCTATATCATACAGCAGAGGAAATCATAAATGCTCTGCTGAAAAACGGACAGCCGTTATACGCTTCCTTTACTGTAACAAAGCCATATTATATGTACGACCGATATCTTTGGGACTACGCTTATGCAGTGTACACCTATTTCAAATATGGCTGCGAAGAAATTCCGGTTAATATCTGGTTCAGCAAATACCGTTCTAACACTGTGAGCCGTATGCTGANAAGNNAAAATCCTAAAAGAGAACACTATTTTCCATTTAGTCAGCTTCATTCACTGGATTTTTTTGGCAAGCTTTCTTGGGACAGCAAACGTAAGATTATAGATGCTGTTCCATTGATTATTACAAATATTCAGTTATAAAAATTAAATTGTTATGAAAAAAAATCAGGATATTATCGACTTGCTATTGTTACATCTCTGAAGAAAGAGTTTATGGTAAAAAGGGTAAACAAATTAACATAAGAAATGCACTTAAGGAATTTCTTATTCCAGATGTAGATTATTTTTCACCAGAAGCATAAGATTGTGCTGAATACTGCTCTTTCGATAAAGTATTATTTATAAAGATAAGGAGATTATTTATGAAAAATCCATTATTCACAAAACAGTATATCATGGGAGGTTTTATAGGGGACTTCATTGGTTCTTCTTTCGAATTCAATAATGTCTTTACGAAAGACTTTGAATTGATAAATAAGGATAGTCACTTTACAGATGATTCTTATATGACTTGTGCTACCATGGAAGCCTTGATTTATATCTATGAGTTGTACGGTACTTTTGAGTTAGATAAGATAGACTCTACCTATTCTTCAATAGAAAGCCATTATAAACAGACTCTAATCCGTGCTTTTAAGAAATGGTATGTGAACCACCCGGACGGAGATTATGGTCTTCTATTTCAATGCTGGTTATCAAAAGAAGCACAACCTGAATTTGCTAAAATTACTGGTGATAGTTATGGAAACGGTGCTCTTATGAGGGTCGCTCCTTGTGCTTATATTTCACACAATATAGATGTATGTTTGACTTTTGCTAAATGGACTACTGAGGTATCTCATAATCACCCTATATCTCTAACAGCAGTAGAGTGTTATATTAAGATGTTGTTCTATGTGATACATGAAGAAAGAAATAAAGCTAAGATTATGATATTCGATAGATTGTTGTCTATATACAAAGAATATTATCCTGATTACGAACCCAAAAGCATTTCTTATATAAGGGAAACGAATGAATTTGACCCTACCTGTGAAAGCACTATGCCATTGATATTACCCTGTATTCTTGACAGTATAGAAGAGGAGAACGTTTCTCTTATAGACGTTATCAGAACTACGATATCTATCGGAGGAGATTCTGATACATTATGCAATATAGTCTGTTGCCTTGCAGCTAATACATACTTCATTCCAATGCGATTGATTAGAGATGTAGATGCTCGTATGTCTTGGGATATGAAAGAAGTCATAACCGGCTTTAAACGATGCTTATTGTGAAGAAAAACAGCATAAGATAAAAACATTTTTAAAAGAAAGGTATATTCCTGATGTCGTGTAGCTAAAAAGAATTTGTCTAAGAGCCTGTTCAGTATCTTTTTAAAATAATACGAATAAAAGCAATAGTAATCATCTGAAAAGAGTTTTGTAATTTTCGTTCACAATTTTTCCAGAGACGACGGTATTTATCAAGCCAG
>WFLZ01000272.1 GCA_009177225.1 Clostridia bacterium | reverse complement strand
GTCGGTGCTTACAGTGATGAGGTCACACCCGTTCCCATTCCGAACACGGAAGTTAAGCTCATTGACGTTGATGATACTTGGTTGGAGACGACCTGGGAAAGTAGAACGGTGCCGGCACATTATATAAAACCTGTCCTTATGAGACGGGTTTTTTGTTTTATAAATGCTTTAGTGGTTTGTTTTCTATGAAAGTCTGTTCTAAAAGAACAGACTTTTGTATATACTCTATAGCGTTTAATTGCTTCTAAACCGCTTTATATCGAGTTTATTTCGTATTAATATAGTTATACTTATAAAGCGATGTAAGACGGTTTATAAGTGTTTTAAGCGGATATTTGAATAAAATAAAAAGCTCCCGTTTTCCAAACGAGAGCTTTTTAGTGGTTATTGAAGTCTTATCCACTCAGCCAGTGCAGAAATAAAAAGTGTATTTGTAGGAATATCATATTTACTTTGCAAAGTATTTCCAAAAATATCAAATGCAAATTCAGAATCACAATTAGTATATCCATTATGTATAGCGGTTCTGATAGCACATTCAACAGATGAAGGCGTTACATCGAAATAATACGCTATCTGAGGATAAAGTGATTTTGTAAAGTTTGATGAAGCATCATACAGTTCTGAGGCTTTGAGAAGATAATGATAACCTTTGGTACGTGGTGATATACCGAGTTTTAATAATGCTTTTGCGGTAATCTTTTCTACTGACATATTTATTTCACCCCCACTTATTAATTATATCGCAAAATTTTACATAAGTAAAGTGGGACTCAGCTATAGATTGTCGATTTTGCAGCAACAATTTTTGAAATATGAGGGATTACCATAAGAAAAAGACTGCCGAAATTAATCGACAGTCTTTTTTGAGGATATGAAAAAACTTATTCGTTGANNGCAGTTACNACGCCTGAACCAACTGTTCTNCCACCCTCACGGATAGCGAAACGAAGTCCTTCTTCAATAGCGATAGGAGTGATAAGTTCAACGTNCATAGCTACGTTATCGNCAGGCATACACATTTCCTTATCAGCAGGAAGTGTAACTACGCNAGTAACGTCAGTNGTTCTGAAATAGAACNGAGGTNTGTAGTTGTTGAAGAACGGAGTATGACGANNGCCTTCTTCCTTNTTAAGAACGTAAACCTGACCAGCGAACTTTGTGTGTGGGTGAATTGAATTGGGCTTACAGAGAACCTGTCCTCTTTCAACCTGGTCTCTTGTGATACCACGGAGAAGGGCACCAACGTTGTCACCAGCTTCACAGAAGTCAAGAGTCTTACGGAACATTTCAAGACCTGTAACAACTGTTGTCAGCTTTTCGTCAGAAAGACCAACGATTTCAACCTGTTCGTTAACGTTAAGACGTCCTCTTTCAACTCTACCAGTTACAACAGTACCACGACCAGAAATTGTCATAGTATCTTCGATAGGCATAAGGAAAGGCTTAGCATCGTCTCTTTCAGGGCTGGGGATATATTCATCAACAGCGTTCATGAGTTCGATGATAGGAGCGTAAGCGGGATCATTGAGGTCATCGGGAGCATTAAGAGCAGCGAGAGCAGAACCCTTGATGATAGGAGTATCATCGCCAGGGAAGTCATAGCTAGAAAGAAGGTCACGGATATCCATCTCAACGAGTTCGAGAAGTTCTTCGTCGTCAACCTGGTCAGCCTTGTTCATGAATACAACGATTGCAGGAACGCCAACCTGACGAGCGAGAAGAATGTGTTCTCTTGTCTGAGCCATAGGACCGTCAGAAGCAGCACAAACGAGGATAGCACCATCCATCTGAGCAGCACCTGTAATCATGTTTTTAACATAGTCAGCGTGTCCGGGGCAGTCAACGTGAGCGTAGTGACGTGCATCTGTCNCATACTCAACGTGNGCAGTGTTAATTNTGATNCCACGCTCTCTCTCTTCGNNAGCCTTATCAATCATGTNATNAGCCTNGTACTTAGCCTNACCNTTCATAGCGAGAGTTTTTGTGATAGCAGCAGTAAGAGTTGTCTTACCATGGTCAACGTGACCGATAGTACCAATGTTTACATGGGGTTTGGTTCTTTCAAATTTAGCCTTAGCCATTGGAAATTTCCTCCTTAAATAGAAAATACAGTAACCTGTATAATATATTATATCAGATTATTTTTATAAATTCAAGTGTTTTGGAGAAATTTTATCTCCAAAACACATGATTTTTGTATTATTCTTTACCCTTATTGCGGGAAGTCATAATCTTTTCAGCGATATTCTTCGGAACTTCAAGATAGCTGTGGGGTTCCATAGTGTACTGACCACGCCCCTGAGTATTTGAACGAAGGTCGCTTGTATAGCCGAACATTTCAGCAAGCGGAACAAGAGCGTCAACCTGAACAGTACCTGTTCTGGACTCCTGACCCTGAATCTGACCACGGCGTGAGCTGAGGTCGCCGATAACTGTACCTGTGTAGTCATCAGGAACGATAACAGCAACTTTCATGATAGGTTCCATGAGTACGGGGTTAGCCTTTTCCATAGCTTCCTTGAATGCCATTGAACCGGCAATCTGGAATGCCATTTCAGAGGAGTCAACTTCGTGGTATGAACCGTCATAGAGTTCAACCTTGATGTCAACAACTTCATATCCTGCGAGGATACCGGACTTCATAGCACCCTGAATACCCTTGTCAACAGCAGGAATGTATTCCTTAGGAATAGCACCGCCGACAACTGCGTTCTTGAACTCATAGCCCTTACCGGATTCATTAGGTGATACACGGATTTTAACGTGACCGTACTGACCCTTACCGCCTGACTGACGAGCGTATTTCTTATCAATATCAGCAGTACCCTTGATAGTTTCTTTAAAGGCAACCTGAGGAGCACCGACATTAGCTTCTACCTTAAATTCACGGAGAAGTCTGTCAACGATGATATCGAGGTGAAGCTCACCCATACCAGCAATAATAGTCTGACCTGTTTCCTCATCAGTCCATGTCTTGAAAGTCGGGTCTTCTTCAGCAAGCTTTGCGAGAGCGATACCCATTTTTTCCTGACCAGCCTTTGTCTTAGGCTCAATAGCGAGCTGGATAACAGGCTCAGGAAATTCCATGGATTCAAGAATAATCGGGTGTTTTTCGTCACAGAGAGTATCACCTGTGGTTGTATTCTTAAGACCTACAGCAGCGGCGATATCACCGGAATAAACTGTAGTGAGGTCTTTTCTGTGATTTGCGTGCATCTGAACGATACGTCCGAATCTCTCACGGTTGTCCTTGGTAGCATTAAGAACAGTGTCACCCTGATTGATTACACCAGAGTAAACACGGAAGAAAGCAAGTTTACCAACAAAGGGGTCAGTTGCAATCTTAAATGCGAGAGCTGAGAACGGTTCTTCATCGGAAGAAGGTCTGTCTTCTTCTTCATCTGTATCAGGATTTACGCCCTTGATAGCGGGAACGTCAAGCGGAGAAGGCATATAGTCGATGATAGCATCGAGGAGCTTCTGAACGCCCTTGTTCTTGTATGAAGTACCACAAGTAACGGGAACCATAGTATTAGCGATAGTGGACTTTCTGATACAAGCCTTGATTTCTTCCTGAGTGAGTTCTTCACCGTCAAGATACTTCATCATGAGTTCTTCGTCCATTTCAGCAACGTGTTCAACCATATCGTCGTGATACTGCTGAGCTTTTTCCTGCATATCTTCGGGGATATCTTCAACACGGATATCCTTTCCGAGGTCATCGTAATAAATGTAAGCTTTCATTTCAACGAGGTCGATGATACCCTTGAAATCGTCCTCAGCACCGATAGGGAGCTGAATCGGAACAGCATTACACTTAAGTCTATCTTTCATCATGTCAACGACACGATAGAAATCAGCACCCATAATGTCCATTTTATTTACATAAGCCATACGGGGTACTTTGTAGTTATCAGCCTGTCTCCAGACGGTTTCAGACTGAGGCTCAACGCCGCCCTTTGCACAGAGAACTGTTACAGAGCCGTCGAGTACACGGAGTGAACGTTCAACTTCAACTGTAAAGTCAACGTGTCCGGGAGTGTCAATGATATTGAGTCTGTGGCCTGCCCAGTAGCAAGTAGTAGCAGCAGAAGTAATTGTGATACCTCTTTCCTGCTCCTGTGCCATCCAGTCCATAGTAGCACTACCCTCGTGTGTTTCACCGATTTTGTGGTTTACACCTGTATAATAGAGGATACGCTCTGTGGTTGTGGTCTTACCTGCGTCAATGTGGGCCATTATGCCGATATTTCTTGTATTTTCAAGTGAACAATCTCTTGACATAATAATCCTCCTTTAAGACGCTTACCAGCGGTAGTGAGCAAACGCCTTGTTTGCCTCTGCCATTTTGTGTGTATCGTCACGCTTCTTGCAAGCACCGCCTGTGCCGTTGAGAGCGTCGAGGATTTCACCGGCAAGTCTTTCTTTCATAGTTTTTTCGTTTCTCTCTCTGGAGTACTTAGTAATCCATCTGAGACCGAGAGTCTGGCGTCTTTCAGGTCTTACCTCCATAGGCACCTGATAAGTTGCACCGCCGAGACGGCGAGCCTTTACCTCGAGTTCAGGCATAATATTTTCCATAGCCTGCTCAAAAACCTCAAGAGCGTCCTTGCCTGTCTTTTCAGCTACGATTTCAAATGCACCGTAAACAATTTTCTGAGCAACGCCCTTTTTACCGTCGAGCATTATGTTGTTGATGAGACGTGTAACGAGCTTTGAATTGTATACAGGGTCCTGTAATACATCACGCTTTGCGATATTACCTCTTCTTGGCATTTTCGCTTCCCTCCTTCACATAGATTCATGAATTCATAGGTACTCGTACCGACCGATTACTGTCCTGACGGGACATGACTTCACCGGTCAGGTGCGTCAGAATGCAGAAGATTTCATAAAAAATCTATATAAAATCTCCGCAAATTCTGCGGTAGTAGTTATCCTATTTAAAAAATACAGCAGTTTAACGACTTGCAAAAGTCAGTTTTGAGAAGAAAAAATTACTTCTGCTTAGGTCTCTTTGCACCGTACTTGGAACGAGCCTGAGCACGATTTGCAACACCCTGAGCGTCGAGAGTACCTCTGATGATGTGGTAACGCACACCGGGGAGGTCCTTAACACGTCCGCCTCTGATAAGAACAACGCTGTGTTCCTGAAGATTGTGACCGATACCAGGAATGTAAGATGTTACTTCATAGCCGTTTGTGAGTTTAACTCTGGCAATCTTTCTCATAGCTGAGTTAGGTTTTTTAGGTGTAGCAGTTCTTACAGCAGTACAAACGCCTCTTTTCTGAGGTGAACTCTGGTTAATCTGAACCTTCTTCTTTGCATTGTAGCCCTTCTGAAGAGCCGGAGCTGTGGACTTAACCTCCAGGTCTTTTCTGCCCTTACGAACGAGTTGGTTAAATGTAGGCATATTCTTCCTCCTTTTCCCGAAAATTATGTGATTATAAAATCACACTTATTTATTATAACCAAAAAAATACGGCTTGTCAAGTGTTTCACTCAAAAAAGCCGTAATTTTCTCAATATTTTGTTATTTTTCCCATGAAATAAGCTGTTTGCAGTTCAGAACTTAGATATTATGAGTAAAAAGCCAGTTTTCCACTGTATCAGTTCCACCTGTTGAGGCATACGCATAGTACATCATGATAAGCGTAGCATCAACTGAATCAACGAGACCGTCTTTGTTAAGGTCAGCCAATTTCTTTTGATTTTCGTCAAAACTGCCGGTACCGTGAGCTGAAATCTTTGCATACTCTATGCGTATGGCAGTAGCATCAACGGCATCAACAAAACCGTCGCCGTTTATGTCACCTAAATTAAATTCAGGTTCAGAAACAGTTACATCAAAGAAATTTTCGCCGTAAAGACCGTTTATATTTGACCTGATATATATTCTGTAAGTACCTGCCTTTGTATTGTTGAAAGCGGAGGTATCAACTTCATTTCTTCCGGTCATATTGTAAGAAACGGTATTGAAAGGTGTGCCGTTGCTTGTAACGCCCTCTGAATGCCATAAACCACCGTTGAGGTCAAGGTCTTCGCCTACAGTGTAAGCCGTCTTAGTCGGGTATGAATCAATAACAACATTGATGTATGATGATATTGTAGTTGTTGTTGTCGTTGTTGTTGAAGTTTCGGTGGTAGTAGTTTCAGACTTGCGGAGATATACTGTCAAATCAGGGCTTTCAGCGGAAAGTTCCCAACGTGTAGCACCATCAGGAATATAATATCCGTCTGGTATAGCCTGTTCATTTGTTGAGAGTTCCACATATGCGGTATCGGATATAAACTCAAATGACTTTGGATTTTCATTGGAAGTCTGTACAACGTGTGCAGGGTCAAACGCATAATATGAAAATATGTTATATCTTACACCTGAAACAGTCTGATTTGTTTCTTCGTCAACAAATTTTACACTGTATGTATATTTTTTAGTGGTAGATGTAGTTGTGGTTGTAGTTTCTGTTGTAGTAGTTGTTTCTGTAGTTGTTGTTGTCTGTGGAATACGATGTAATTTTATTTGAATATTCGGATTGCCTGCTGAAAAATACTGATTGTTGTTTCCGTCTGCTATGTAGTAACTGTCAGGAACGGATAATATATTTATGTGTCCAGAGTCTGACAGAATAGAGAAATTTTCGGCAAATGTTCCTGATGTTCTTGTTGTAAAAACGGGGTCACTTGAATTGTCAGAAATTATATTATATTCCACACCGGAAACAGTTTCATTTGTTTCTTCGTCAATAAAGATAACACTGTAATTATTTTTTACAGGTTCTGTTGTGGTGGTAGTAGTTGTTGTTTGTGTAGTAGTGATTGTAGTAGTGGTATCGGGTTCGTTTACAGTCACTTCAAAATAATTTTCGGCATACATACTTTCTTCGAAAATTCTTATGTAAATTCTGTAACTTCCTGGTTTTTTATTGTCAAATTCAGAAGTATCAACATTTTCATCGTCAGGCATAAAGTGGTCGATGCTCCAGAATTGTCTGCCGTATGAATCTACGCCCTCAGAATGGAACTTACCGCCGGAGAGGTCTAATTCCTCGCCGACTGTATAAGCAGTTTTTGTCGGATATGAGTCAATAATTATTCCAAGACAAGTGGATACTGTGGTTGTAGTAGTTGTTGTGGTAGTTGTTGGTGTAGTAGTTGTGGTGGTTGTAGTAGTTTGTGTAGTTGCAGATGTTGTTGTCTGCGTTGTACCGACTGAACCACCTACAGTAATACGTCCCATTATGAAAGTAGGGGAATAGCGGTTGCCTGTGGGTGTTGTGCAGGACATTGCAGTAGTTGTCCATTTGAAATCATAAGTTCCGGCTGAACAGTTTTCCGATACATGAAAATTAATTGATACAACTGAACTGCCCTCATTTAACGAGCCGTCACCTGTAATAGAAAAATTAAGGGAATTTCCTGTTTTTTCGTAGGTTACAGAGCCGTTGAACATGGGCGAATAGTCTGATATTCCTGTAAATTCAAAGCCGTCCGGAATTGAAAGTATAACGTGTTCAAGACTTTTAAGTGCAACGGGATTGCTTGCGAGCAGGTCAACTTGTATATCCTGTCCTGCTGATGCCTGTGATGTATTCAGGTAAAACATCATTTTAGAGACGGATTTAGGTGTTTGTTCAGGGAGTGCCTGATAGTCTGCATACGTAGATGCAGTTGTCATGCACATTAATGTCATAATTAGACTGAGCATGACGGAGAATAGTTTCCGTGCGTGTGTTTTCATAATAAGAAACCTCCTTTTAGTGTTTTTTTGATGCAAACAGCATTATGAGCGGATAAATTTCGAGTCTGCCTATAAGCATATCAAAGCAGAGTACGATTTTTGAGAAAGAAGTTAGACCGCCGAAATTTCCGGCAGTTCCGAAATGTCCCACACCGAATCCGATATTATTCATACAGGTTATTACAGCGGAAGCAGATTCTTCTATTGAATAGTTGTCAAGTGTAATCAGAAGCAGTGAAAATGACAGTATAATCATGAATAGTATGAAATACGACGATACACCACGTACTACATCATTTTCGACTGGTTTTCCGTCCATTTTAACAGTAGCGACTGCACGGGGATTAACAATGTATTTGAGTTCCTTTATACCCGTCTTGAAAAGAATCAGTATTCTTGAAACTTTCATACCGCCTCCCGTTGAGCCTGCACACGAACCCACGAACATAAGCAGTGTAAGAAGCGTCTGTGAAAATACCGGAAACTGTGATGTATCAGTAGTTGCGAATCCGGCAGAAGTTATTGAAGATGCTACCATAAAAAACGAATGTCTGAGAGCTTCACCGGCTGAGCCGAAAATTTTCATTGTGTTTATAGTGATTATGACAGTAGCGGTGATAATAACTCCGAAATATGTTCTCACTTCTTCATTTTTGAATGCAAGTGAAAATTTCTTTATCAGCATATAGTAATAAAGATTGAAATTCACACCGAAAAGTATTATAAAAACGGCTATTACCATTTCAATATACAGACTGTTGTAATGTGCTATGCTGTCGCCCCATATTGAGAAACCTCCTGTACCGGCAGAGGAACAGGCGTGTATTATTGAATCATAGAGAGGCATTCCACCACAGAGAAGCATTATTGTTTCAAGAACCGTAAGTGAAATATATATTAAATACAGGATTCTTGCGGAGAATCTTGACTTTGAAACAAGTTTTCCTGCTTTCGGTCCTGCACACTCTGCTCTCATCATGTGCATTGTGCGTGAATCGTTGCTTGACATGATTGCAAGAACAAACATAAGTATTCCCATACCGCCTATCCAGTGGGTAAACGCTCTCCAGAAAAGGCAGGATTTTGACATTGATTCAACGTCGCTAAGAATTGTTGCACCTGTTGTTGTGAAACCGGAAACCGTTTCAAAAAGAGCGTCGGCGAAACTGGGAATTTCACCTGAAATAACAAACGGAACTGCTCCTATTACGGACATGGTTATCCATGATGCCGCAACGCTTACAAAGCCTTCCATAGAGAAAATTGAATTATCCTGCGGTTTTTTTATCGTAAGTGAAAAAGAAGCTATCATAAGAGCGATAAACGGTATGCCAAATGAAGAAACAACGTGCTGTTCACCGTAAATGAGTCCAACTATTATAGGAAGAAGCATAAAAAGACCTACACCCTTTAAAATCTGTCCCATAATATATAAAATCATTCTGTAATTCATATCTAAGTCTCCGGATACCTCTTTATTCAAAAATATTTTTCAGGTCGTTGAAACCTTTTGTTGTTGTGATTATAACAACGCTGTCATTGAGTTTAAGACAGTCGTCGCCCTTTGGAATAATAAGCTCGTTTCCTCTTACGATACTTGCAATGAGTATACCTTTTTTGAGTTTAAGCTTTTTGAGGGGAGTATTAAGATACGGCTTATCGTCACGTATTACAAATTCCATAGCTTCAAGACGGTTATTTACAAGACGGTAAAGGGTAGTTATATTATTTCCCTTTGCGTTCTGTTTTGCACGTACATACTGTAAAATCTGATTTACAGTGATTGATTTCGGGGAGATTATACTGTCAAGAGAAAGAGTGTCTGAAAGCTGAATAAGATTCATTCTGTTTACTTTGGTGACTACTTTTTCAACTCCGTTGTTTTTGGCAAGGAGTGAGAGCAGAATATTTTCCTCGTCAATTCCGGTAAGGGTTACAACGGCATCAGCATCGTATACACGCTCACCCTCTAAAACGTCATGGTCTGTACCGTCGGCACATGATATATTGACCTTGTTGAGTCTCTGACTAAGTTCAAGACATCTGTTGTAATCCATTTCTATGATTTTTACTTTGATACCCANTTCAATAAGCTGTTGTGNAAGGTGATACGNAACACGTCCNCCACCNATNAGANCAGCGGATTTTACACGTTTTTCACGATATGCCGCACTTATGCTCTTGAAAAATTTCACCATTGCACTGTGTGAAGCGGTCATGTGAATCTTGTCGCCGGCACGGAGCATAAAGTCACCGTTCGGAATAATAAGCTCATTGTCTCTCTGTACTGCACATATGAGAACATCAAGCCGCAGTCTTTTTGAAAGATGATTGAGCACAACGCCGTCAAGTATGCTGCCGCTTGTTATGCGTATTTCTGCAAGGTCAACACGTCCCTTTGCAAAGGACTCAATATTTATTGCCTCGGGATATCGGAGTACTTTTGCAATTTCATTGGCTGCATNGTAGTCNGGGTTTNCCATCATGCTTATTTTGAGGTTGTCACGCANAAAGACANGCTGTTTGTCAAATTCGGGATTTCTTANANGGGCAATGCAGTGACGTGCTTTCAGTTCCTTTGNAATAAGNCATGAAAGTATATTTACTTCGTCCGAGTTTGTANCGGCAATGAAAATGTCTGTTTTTCCGACGTTTGCTTCTTCGAGAATACTTGTCTGTAAGCAGTTTCCGGTTATTCCCATAACGTCATGGTCATTTACAACGCCTTCTATTTTTCCCTCGCTTGTGTCGATTACTGTCACATTGTGTTCTTCGCTGAGTACGTCCGCAAGTGTACTGCCGACTTTTCCGCACCCTACAATGATAATGTCCATAATTCCTCCATTGATTATATAGAATTTAAGAGTATAATNCTCCAACTTAATTATAAACCNGCNGTGATATTTTGTCAATAGAAAAATTATATACAGTATTACAGAATTATTCTGAAATACTGAAAATTTCTTCATATGATACATTGAGAATCTTTTTTATGGATAAGGACAAAGCAAGTTGTTTCAGACTTACCGAAGATGAGAATAAAGTCACTATTTTTTGTAGTAATCGCTTGACATTGTATATACAAATTTGGTATAATAAAATAGAAAGGAGTGATTTTAATGACACAGGTTAATTTTCGTATTGAAGATGATGTTAAAGCCAATGCCGAAAAGGCACTCAAAGAAATGGGACTTACTATGTCAACTGCTATTACAATGTTTTTAGTGAAAGTCGGCAGAGAAAAGCGTATNCCCTTTGAAATCAATGCAGACCCTTNTTACNGTGTGGAGAATATCGCAGAACTCGAAAGGAGAGTTGCAAGTCTTGAAAGCGGTATAAGTACTCTGAAAGAACACGATTTGATTGTGGTTGATGACTGATGAAGAAAGTATGGCATGACAAAGCGTGGGAAGAATATCTGTATTGGCAGACACAAGACAAGAGAACATTGAGGAAAATCAACATGATGTTGACAGACATTGACCGGAATGGTTATAATTGTGCAGGAAAACTCGAACCACTGAAAAATAATCTGTCTGGATATTGGAGCGTAAGAANTNACGAGCAAAATCGTNTTGTATTCAAAATNANCGNAGAGCAGNTAGAANTACTGCAATGTNGTTNTNATTATGNTGACAAGTGAACATCTTTTAGAGTGGTGTGTTATTGTGGCATACCACTTTTTGTGAACTATCCACTGTTTAAAGCAGATTTGTATTATATAATAATTACTTAGAGCATATTTACATTAACTTTGCTATTAGTCACTCCCTTTTTTTATCTGAATATTGACATATCTGTAAATTTATTCTATAATAGATTTATAAATTAATCAGGAGGGGAAATGTATGCCGAAAATACCGGATATTCCGTTTGATAAGGCTGTAAAGGCAGGAAAAAACGCCCTTGACCAGCTTGAAAAAAGCGGACAGGAAAAGAAAGTTGTCGAGGTAGTTTCCAAAAAAACGGGAATCAGCGAAAAGACAATAAATTCCGCACTCAAAACAGTAAAGGACATAAAATAAAGAAAACCGGCTGAAAACTCTCAGCCGGTTTTTTTTAAAGTATGAAGCAGATAAGTCCCGAACAGCCCTCATTAATGACACGTTCAAGGGTTTCCTGCAATTTAAGTCTTGCGTCAACGGGCATTTTGTAAAGTTTGTTGTGAAGTCCCTCGTTGACGAGTTCATGAAGTGACTTTCCAAAAATATTGCTTTCCCAAATTTTAGCGGGATTGTCGTCGAATCCGTCAAGCAGGTACATAACAAGTTCTTCGGACTGTCTTTCCGTGCCTACAATGGGACTTACAGTCGTATTTATATTGGCTTTCATAATATGGAGTGACGGAGCGGTTGCCTTGAGTTTTACACCGTATTTTCCGCCCTGCTTTATAATTTTGGGTTCTTCGAGGGTGAGTTCTTCCATTTCCGGCATTACTATACCATAACCCGTCGCCTCGACTTCCGCTAAAGCAGGTTCTATACGCTGATATTTACGGCGTATGTCATTGAGTTCCATAAGCAGCGGCATAAGGTCGCTTTCGCTTTCGATTTCGATTCCGGTTGTTTCACCGAGAATTTTATAGAAAAGACTGTTGTCGAGTTCGGCGTTGATAGTCACCGAACCGCTTCCCAAATCAACAGCGGAAATTTCAGCGTTTATAATGTGCGGACACTGTGACATTGCCTCGACAGCGGTTTCTGCCTCACGCACAAGCTTTATGTCCTTAGCAGCATTTCTTATACAGTCAAGGATTTCAGTTTTAAGCCAGTGACCTTTTTCGAGTGAATTTATCCAGCGTGCAGTACGGATATTTATTTCTTTAATCGGGAAAGAAAAAAGTATCTCTTTCATTATGTCACGGATATCAGATTCATCGAGGTCAAGACAACTTACCGGAATTACTTTAGCGTCATATCGGTCTGTAAGGCGTGACGCCAAATTCCGTGCTTCCTGAGACGACGGATTTACAGTATTCAGGATTACAACAAAAGGCTTTCCGAGTTCTTTCAGTTCACGGATAACACGTTCCTCACATTCTTCGTATTCAGAACGGGGGATATCCGAAATAGTTCCGTCTGTAGTAACGACAAGACCGATTGTTGAATGGTCTGCAATGACTTTCTGCGTACCTATTTCGGCAGCCATATTGAACGGTATTTCCTCATCAAACCATGATGTCATAACCATTCTCGGCATTTCGTTTTCTATGTATCCGAGTGAACTCGGCACAATATAACCCACGCAGTCAATAAGCCGGACATTCATAGTCGCACCGCTTCCGAGATTTACCTCAACAGCGTCCTCCGGTATGAATTTGGGTTCAGTAGTCATTATGGTTTTTCCGGCGGCGGACTGCGGAAGTTCGTCAACGGCACGTTCACGCTTGAACTCGCTTGTTATATTCGGAATTACAAGCGATTCCATGAATCTTTTTATAAAAGTGGATTTTCCTGTTCTTACAGGACCTACCACGCCTATATAAATATCGCCGTTTGTTCGTTCAGCGATATTTGTGTAAATATCTTTAACCATGTCTTTCTCCTTTTTCATCATGTGACTATCGGTATTAACAGCATACCGCCTGATTCAAGTCTGTCTCCTGCGAGGTCGTTTTCTTCTATTACAGCATTCACACTTGTGCTGTAACGTTTTGCAATGTCCCATACTTCTTCGTTTTCAGTACCGAAATAAAGTTTTATTGCATAATCTCCGTCACGCTGTTTTTTTACTGAATCGTCAACAGAGATTTCCGTGAGAGCGTTTACGGACGAACAGCTGTAGACGGAAATTTTAGCCGAAATATCTGATTTTGCGGAAAGTATTCCTTCTGAAGAAATATTGTATGAAACGTCCCTGACGCTGATTTCTGCTGAAACAGTACAGCCGGAAAGATTGTCAGGAATATTTATAGTTTCCTCAAATGCTTCGTCCTTGTCGGGCATTATTATCATACCGGCATTATCCTTTGCTGCCATTGAATACGTAAGCATACCGCTTATGATGACTGCTTTTCCGTCGTCTGAAAGTCTCGTGTTTATGTTTTTGGGAGTACACCACATTGAATATATAGTCTGCGGAACGTTGTCGCCCTCGCTGATTTTTGCGGAATGTCTGAAACTTTCGTCATAGACAACGGGTATCTGTTCGGCTTTTATTTCCGAAACAAGCATACTGCACGGGTAGACCGTTGAGAAAGCGTCCGTGCCGAGCATGACAGATGCTGTTTTTACCGCACAGCATATCAGCCTGAGTTCTATTTCACATTTTATAATACGGTTTTCGGTGTTTTTGTCCGCAGACGGCGTTATATCACAGCTTACGACTTCGGGAGTGACAGTACATTCAAATGAATCGTCAATACCGTCTATATCAATAATCTGACTGTAAGGCAGTGAGAATGACAATGGCTCAACTGCTCCCGAACCGTCCTTTTCGCAGGAATAAAGGAGTTTTATTTCTACAGAACCTTTTGCAAGGAGTTTTCCGGAAATCATTTTCTTTTCACATTCCGGAGCGATACAGCGTATATTTATTATACTTGTAACTGATGGCTGTGCTGCTGAAATTTCAATCTCCTCATTGAGTTGCAGGGATTTTTCAGCAGAAATTTTTTTGGACGCAAATCTTACAGGTGTTTTTCTGACCTGTATATTCATTCCGAATGCGTCAGAAATTACTTCCTGAGCTGTTTCGCCGTTTACAGAAATTTTTACCGATACTGCTCCTCTGAGGTCAAGACGTCGTTTGTTTACTGCACGGAAATTTATATGGTCTGTTTTCGGGGTAAGCCTTGCGGTAAGATTTTCACCGCTTCGGCTGAGTTCGACGGTCTTTGAAAAATTCTGTCTCTGTGTTACGCACTGTAATGCAGAACCGCCCTCACTGCAATATAAAATTCTTATGTCGCATCTNAGTTCATAGGAAAGTTTGTCGCCTGTTATGNAATATCCNCTGATTACAGGAACAACNTCACAGCNNANCAGANGGNANATATCGGGGTAATAGTCGGGAAGAATATAATCAAGTTCCACACTCTGCTCCTGAACACCGTCAAAAACGTTTTCGGCAGCGGGAACGGTTTCCCTGTTAATCTTAAAATCCATATATAGCCTCCTTGAAAATTGCTTTATGACATTATATTCAGTGTTAAGTACAAGTATTCCGCTTGCAATTTTTTTGTAAANACNCTATAATTATANATATACTCTATNTAAANAAAGGAAATNACTATGAANAAAAAANAAACGGCTNAAANCCAAAAANAATTTCTCCGANAAGAGCGGTTTTTTCATAATGGAAAAAATTCTGACCGCTTTTGTTGACGCTGAGAAGAATGTACGCTATAATCATGTTGATTCATGTCTTACAATGCCGGCAGAGGAACATGATGTTTACAGTGAAACGCTTAAAAAGGTACTTAATACAAACGTAGGAAAGGCATTTGTCGAGTATGAATTTCCTAATGAGGCATATGACGAGGGAAAACCGCAGGATATATTTTATACGCTTCTTAAATCCGAGCTTAAAGACGAGCAGGCGTGTGAAAATTTCGTGAACCATATAGCCGAAAATTTTGTATATGCAGGACCTTATGCCGTAATTACGGCTTACTGCTGTTATACAATCCGCAGGAAAGACAAAAATGACGAGTTTGCCGACGATGAGGACGAAATTTACAGATATATTCTTACTGCGATATGTCCCGTGAATACAGGCAGTGACGGCTTTGTCTTTGATTCGTTCAATAACGAAATTGTAAAAAAAGTCAATACAGAGCTTATAATCAGCAAAGCCCCGACAGACGGTTTTCTTTATCCTGTTTTCAGCAACAGAAGTACAG
Source organism: Clostridia bacterium (assembly GCA_009177225.1). Classification (GTDB taxonomy): domain Bacteria; phylum Bacillota; class Clostridia; order Oscillospirales; family Ruminococcaceae; genus Ruminococcus. The sequence continues at coordinate 12,475 of WFLZ01000272.1, read as the reverse complement.
ACGTTAATCATGTAATGTACTATTCAAAAAAGGNAAACGNCCCTAATNTNTCAATGGTTGAGNACGTTCTCGGCTGTACGTTTGTTATGTCTGCCGAAAACGAAAAGGCAAGTTTTCAGAAAATACTTAGAAACGTAGTCGGTGACGACCTTGACTATATGCTTATCAAAACAGTAAACGAAAAGATTCAGGAAGTTGTAGACGAAAACAAGAACGATACCGACAAGGCTGTTATTGACGATTCAAAGCTTAAAACCATTCTTACAGATATCGGAGTGCCTGAGGAACGTGTTCAGATGGTTGAGCCGGTTTATGAAAAAGTCTGCGGTGACGCTTCACTTACCGCTTCTAATCTTGTCGAAAGTAAAACAGTGGTTTCTTCGGCAGGAATTACAGTAAACATCAAGCCGTCTGCAAGCGACAAAATCCGCACAAGTGTTGTTGATGGAAGAAGATGTCTCCTTATTGATATTGATGACCCGACTATTGAANTNAACGGTCTGCCTGTCACANTGAGTTAAATAAAAAAGCCTGATTTTTTTTAATCAGGCTTTTTAATATTTTCAGTACATTTCCTGTTCCAAGTTTTTAAATAAGTCGGTTTCGAAAAAATCGGTAATAGTAACGCCGAGACCGTCACAAAGTTTCTTGATAGTTACAATACCTATGTTTTTTGATTTGTGATTTACAATGTCGTTCACTGTTGACTGTGTTACGCCTGAGAGTGTGGAAAACTTGTTTACTGTAAGGTTATTTTCCTTACAGAGTTCAAGAATCCTGTGGGCAACTGNATTTGANATATTCNTATTCATGCTANCCTTTCATGTNAAAATTACATAAATAATGATAGCATTTTTTGTANAAAANAANCGTTGGNAAACNGTTGGCTNNNTAGNTGTGNTNNNATATAATGTTATTAACGTNTAACNGTTTACTACTGGATTACTGTTCCTGTTGCGACAGGGCAGTATAGACAGAGATAATCCGGTGTTTTTTTAAAGGGGGGAAAGTCGTTTGCCCGTGAAATAGGGATTTATTTTCAGTAGAAAGACTGCTGGGATATGTTGCATATCTCGGCAGTCTTTTTGTACATAAAAAAAGTCCGGCAATAAAACCGGACTTTCTTATATATTTTTTTACTTTATAACTCTTACCCTGATAATGCCGTCAATAGCCTTGATATCATCAGCAACAGCATCTGTAACGTCGCCTATAACGTCCATAATGGTATAAGCAAAATCTTTTTTGCTTGCGTTAACCATGTTTTCAATATTAAGACCCTCGTCACCTACTGCCTTAGTGATAGCAGAAATAAGTGAAGGTACATTCCTGTGGATTACACAAACCTTAGTGCCTGTTGCAGCCATTGAAGCGTTAGGAAGATTTACACTGTTTCTGATATTGCCGTTTTCGATATAGTCGATAAGTTCGTTTGCAGCCATAACAGCACAGTTATCCTCGCTTTCGGGAGTAGATGCGCCGAGATGTGGGAGAACGATTACATCGTCAACGCCTAAAACAACATCATCAGCAAAGTCAGTAACGTATTTTGCAACCTTGCCATCAGCAATAGCCTTGACAACTGCTTCACTATTGATGAGTTCACCTCTTGCGAGGTTGACGAGACGAACGCCGTCTTTCATCATAGCAATCTGTTCAGCATCAATCGTGTTTTTTGTCTGAGGAGTGTACGGCATATGAATTGTGATATAGTCACTGTTTTTGTAGATGTCGTTGATATCTGCAACAACCTTTACGGAAGAATCAAGCTGAACAGCGGCACTTACTGAAAGATACGGGTCATAGCCTATAACTTTCATACCGAGAGCAACGGCAGTGTTAGCGATTTTACCGCCGATAGCACCAAGACCGATAATACCGAGTGTCTTACCCAGAATTTCAGGACCTGCAAACTTTGATTTACCGCCCTCTACTGTCTTGGGAGCGTCGGGAGTACCTTTGAGTGAAGCAGCCCAAGCAGCAGCTTCTGTAATTTTTCTTGAAGCAAGAAGCAAAGCACAGATAGCGAGTTCCTTAACAGCGTTTGAGTTAGCACCGGGAGTATTGAATACACATATGCCCTCCTCTGCACAGCGTTCAACAGGAATATTGTTAACGCCTGCACCGGCTCTTGCAATTGCAAGAAGATTGTCATTAAACTGCATATCGTGCATTTTTGCACTTCTTACCATAATAGCGTCGGGATTTTCGTGGGAATCGGAAATGGTATACTTGCTCTTGTCAAAAATATCCGTACCGATTGCGGAAATTTTATTCAGTGTCTGAATATTGTACATTTTAAAAAAACCTCTTTTCAGATATTAGGAATAATCAAGCGTTTTCAGCTTCAAATTTCTTCATAAATTCAACAAGCTTTTCAACACCCTCGATAGGCATAGCATTGTAGATAGACGCTCTCATACCGCCTACAGTTCTGTGACCCTTAAGGTTCTCAAAACCTGCTGCCTTAGCCTCTGCAACAAATTTCTTGTCGAGTTCGTCGTTGCCTGTAACAAACGGTACATTCATAAGTGAACGGTCTGCCGGTGCAACAGTACCNTTGAAANGCTTGCTTTCGTCGAGGAAATCGTAAAGAATNTTGGCTTTNTTTTCGTTGTGNGCNTTCATAGCTTCAAGACCGCCCATTTTCTTAATCCACTTGAATACTTTACCACATACATAGATACCATAGCAGGGAGGAGTATTATAGAGTGAATCGTTGTCAGCCTGAATTTTCCAGTCCATCATTGTGGGAGTGTAGGGCTTTGCAGGACCGTCAGCGATTAAGTCCTCACGTACAATTACAATCTGAACGCCCGAAGGACCTACATTTTTCTGAACACCGCNGTGAATAACACCGTACNTNNTAACGNCTNCAGGNTCAGAAAGGAAGCATGACGAAAGGTCAGCGACAAGTTCCTTGCCCTTAGTGTTCGGGAGTGTTTTAAACTTTGTGCCGTATATTGTGTTGTTTTCGCAGATGTAAACATAGTCTGCATCATCAGGAATATCAAGGTCTGAACAGTCGGGGATATAAGAAAAAGTCTTGTCTGCGGAAGATGCAACTTCTACAGCCTCGCCGTACTTCTTAGCCTCCTGAAAAGCTTTTTTTGCCCACTGACCTGTGATAATATATGCAGCCTTGCCGTTCTTCATAAGGTTCATGGGAACGCCTGCAAAAAGGAGTGAATCACCGCCCTGTAAGAAGAGGACTTTGTAGTTGTCAGGGATATTCATAAGGTCACGTAAATCCTGTTCAGCTTCCTTGATGATAGTATCATAGGCTTTTGAACGGTGTGACATTTCCATAACGGACATACCAGTTCCCTTGTAGTCAAGCATTTCGTCTCTNGCTTCTTCGANAACTTCTTCAGGAAGTACAGCAGGACCGGNACTGAAGTTATAAACTCTNCTCATTTTAAAAAACCTCCAAAATAATCATATAAAATAATATAGTGTTGCCATACATTTACAATTATACTATTTTTGATAGAATAAGTCAATATATACGTCGATTTTTTTTAAGAAATGTTTCCTTTGGTTTACTGAATAAAAAAGACACACCCTAAAGTGTGTCTTTAGATAAATTACTTTACTTCAACAGTCCAGCCGAAAGTATCTTCAATTCTGCCCCACTGAATACCTGTCATTGTATCATAGAGCATCTGAGAGATGTCGCCTATTTTGTTGTCGTTGATTTCCATAACCTTGTCACCCCACTTAAGATGACCTACAGGGGAAATAACGGCAGCCGTACCAGTTCCGAAAACTTCGTTAAGCTTTCCTGCGTCATAAGCGTCGGCGATTTCCTGAATAGTGATTCTTCTTTCTTCTACTTCAATGCCCTTTGACTTACATACTTCAATAGCGGATTTTCTTGTGATACCGGGGAGAATACTGCCCTGTAACATAGGAGTAACAACCTTGTCGTCGATTACAAAGAAGATATTCATTGCACCAACTTCTTCTATGTACTTCTGTTCAACACCGTCGAGCCAGAGAACCTGAGAATAATTCTGCTTGTGGGCTTCGTCCTGACCGATAAGTGAAGCAGCGTAGTTACCGCCTGTTTTAGCGTAACCCATACCGCCTCTTACTGCACGGACATACTTGTTTTCAACATAGATATTTACAGGATTGAGACCGCTTTCGTAGTAAGCACCGGACGGTGAAAGAATAATCATGAAGTAGTACTGTTCGCCGGGTTTAACGCCTAAGAACGGGTCAACAGCAAAGATAAACGGTCTGATATAGAGTGATTCGCCGTCTTTTGCAGGAACCCAGTCCTTTTCGATTTCAAGAAGTTTCATAAGACACTGCATAGCGAGGTCTTCGGGGAGTTCCGGAATAACAAGTCTTTCGTTTGATTTGTTAAGTCTCTTGAAGTTTTCGTCCGGACGGAAAAGCTGAACCTTATTGTCTGCTGTTCTGTAAGCTTTCAGACCCTCGAAAACTGTCTGACCGTAGTGGAGACACATTGCAGCGGGGGAGAGTTCAATATTGCCATAAGGTTTGATTTCGGGGTCATGCCAGCCCTGTCCCTCATCGTATGGCATGATAAGCATATAGTCCGTAAAGATATGACCGAAACCGAGCTTTGCGTCGGGAGCAGGTTTGGTCTTTAGAGTTTCTGCTTTTGTGAATTTGATTTCCATTTTATACAACCAGCTTTCTTTATTGTAAATTATTATCCGCTTACTGTGAAATAATGTTTTTCATAGATGCGTCGGCATACTACAACAGTTGCGGCAGCCGTTCCGACAGCCAGAGCTGTTGCGGTAATTGCAACAGCAATAATGATTTTTCCTTTTTTTTCCATAAGTATAACTCCTTTTATTACCGTTGCGTGACAAAATATCCCTGCCAACAACATATTATATCATACTTTTTATAAATTTTCCATAGTATTCAGAAAAAATCCTGCACAAATAACACGAAACAAAACAGTGCATTTTGCATATATTATGATTCGTATGTTCTTATACGGAGCGTTGCACCGAGTTTTTCGGCTATTTTGCGTGAAGCTTCAATCTGCTCCGGCGGTATAACATCAACTACGGACATGATAACATCTGCATTTCCTGTCTTTACACAGTCGGCGGTGAATTTCTGCATAGCCTCAAAAGCGTCGGGATATTTCGGACGTGTGACTTTCATATATTCGTCCTTTGTACCTGCATTTAGACTTATGGAAACAATATCCATTGCTTCACAGAGAGCGTTTGCGGTGGATTTTTCGTGAATCAAGTCTGAAAGACCGTTTGTATTGATTCTGAGTAAAGGACATTCGGGGAGTTTTTTAAGTTCCTTTGCCATTTCAAGAACAGTATCAAGACGACAGGTTGGTTCACCATAACCACAGAATACAATTTCATTGTATTTAGTCATGTCACGGCTGTTAAGGTCGGACATGATTTCGTCCATAGACGGTTCATGTTCCAGCCACAGTGGGTCAGAACCGTATGCACCGTCTGCGGAGTTTCTTATGCAGAATGTACAGGCACATGGACATTTGTTTGTTATGTTTATATAGAGATTGTTTCCGACCTCATAGGAAATTGTCATAGCTTTTTTCATTTTTTATTACCTCCGTTTTATCAGTCAATATATATTCTCGGTACTCTTTTGGATATTCCGCACACAACTTCATATCCTATAGTACCGTATAATGAAGCGAGTTCATCGGCAGTTATACAGTCGTCGCCGTCCTTGCCAATAAGGGTGACGATATCGCCTGACTTTGCAACAGCGTCTGAAACGTCAATCATAAGCTGGTCCATGCACACTCTGCCGACTATTTTACAGCGTTTGCCGTGTACAAGGATTTCGCCTTTTGATGACAGAAGTCTTGAATATCCGTCGGCATATCCTACCGTAACAGTAGCAATTTTCATTTCGTGGTCAGCGGTGAAAGTACGTCCGTAACTTATGCAGTCGCCCTTGTTTACGGTTTTCACATGGGATATAACTGCTTTTACGGACATTACAGGTTCAAGATCATCCGGAATGTCAAGGCTTATATCAGGGTGCAGACCATAGAGAATAATTCCGGCACGGGACAGTGTGCTTTTAGAATTGTTTCTGTAACAGGTAGCGGCACTGTTCATAAAGTGTATATGCGGAAGATTTATTCCGTGATTTACAAGAATATCATAAGTGTCACAGATAAATTTCTCCTGTCTGTCGGTGTAGGCGATATTTTCGGGGTCATAGCTGTCAGCAACGGCAAAATGCGTGTATATTCCCTCGACGGAAAGCTTATCTGTTTTCATTATGCTTTCGATTTCTCCGGCACAGGATTCGGGTGAATTGTGCTTTAAGCCTATTCTGCCCATTCCGGTATCAATCTTTATGTGACATCTTATCGGAGTTGGTGTATTTTTAACAAGCATATGGGCGTATTCTGTCGAAACTACCCCCTGAATTATATTATACTGTGAGATTTCGTGTGCATATTCCGGCGGTGTATAGCCTAAAATAAGTATTTCTGAATCGGGACATAATTTTCTTACAGCAATAGCTTCGTCAAGATTTGAAACCGCAAAATATTCAATTCCGCAGTCCTGTGCAAGACATCTGCAAATTTGTTCTTCACCGTGACCGTAAGCGTCTGCCTTGACAACCGCCATGATTTTTGTGTCCGGAGAATTAAGGCTTTTTATGACACTCACATTATTTTTCAGACGGCTGAGAGAAACTTCTGCCAATGCTCTTTTTAAATATGGTTTCATTTTCATCATTTCCTTTCTGTCTTTTTTGTACAAAGTTAACTAAAATTTTGTTGTATACTTGAAAACGTCTTGAAATATATGATAATATGTGTTATAATCTGAAATATTGATATACGCTCACTGGAGGGATATCTGTGCTTAAATCACTGATTTCCGGAGAAACGGTCTTTCCTGTTTCAATGATTAATCCGGATATTAAAAAAACTTTATGTATATCCGGACACCGCAGGAATAAAATTATTCCCTATATGGACAACATTTTATACAGTGAAATTACCTGTTCCGCAGTAAAGCTCATGCTGTACCGATATATAGATATGGCTGTTGAGTGCGGTTACGAAATCTTTATAAGCGGACTTGCGGGCGGTACGGACTTATGGGCTGCCGAATATATTCTTGAAAAGAAAAAACGCAGCAGTCGTATAAAGCTTATATCCATGATGCCTTTTCTGAAACACGCAGAGTATTTTTCCGGACAGGACAGGCGTGTTCTTGCAGAAGTCGAAAAAAATTCTGATTATCTTGTTACTGTAAATGAAAATCCGGATATAATATATGGGAAGTGTGTTTCTGAAAACTGTTCGCCTGACCTTTACCGTGACCGTAATTACAGTATGGTTGACAAGTCGTCGGCTGTAATTGCTTTTTATGACAATAAGTCCGGTTTTTCGGGTACTTCGCAGACCATAAACTATGCCTATCGCAACGGACGTAAAATATACAGTTTCGGCATGAATGACATATTTGATATAATGGACAGTGCCGGAATTGATATATGCCATATCGGTTACGAAATATCATTAATCAGTAACGTTTTTGATGTTCCGCAATAATATTATATCACAATTGCAGGATTTTGCAAGAGGAATAAAATTTTTTTAAACTTCTGTACTGTTGAAACCGTTGAAAAGTCCACATTTATTTTTCCGGTGTATATTTTGCGCTTTTTATATTAAAATTTTATCTATCTATATGGAAGGAGCTGTTTTTTTATGGCAAACAAAAAAAGCGGAAGAATTGCTGTGCCGTTTCTTCTCACAATTTTTTTCGGTCTGCTTATTGTAGGAGGAGGAGCTTTCGGAATATATAATTATTTCGGATTCAACAAGGACGCACCCCTTGAAGAACCTACTCCCCGTGCTGCCGCAATCGTTACGGAGGAGGACAACCACACTATACTGCTGATTCTTGACGAACCTGACCAGAAATGTTCTTCAACTTTCGTTCTCATGCGTTCAAAACCAAAGGAAAAAAGACTGCTTTTCATTGGTATTCCCACAAATACTATTTCTATAGTTGACGGACAGCAGGAGCATATAAAAAATTCATATGACAGGGGAGGTCCTCAGGCAGCAGTTAATTTTGTCAAGCAGGGTTTCGGAATAGAANTTGACAGATATATGANGTTTGATTCCNAATCATTCAGAAAGNTATGTGATATTCTCNGCGNTGTTANATACTTTGTCGNGCCTGATATTGCAGGATTCAAGAAAGAGGGTGGAGATGAATACCTCAACAGCCGTCAGATTGAAACACTTGTGACATATCCCATGTTCAGCGGCAGGGAAGTACAGCGTGCATATACAGCAAGTTCAATACTTTCGTCAATGGTGAATCAGGCTGACGGAAAGCGTATCGCTGATAATTTCAAGACAAGCTTTGATTCAATAATAAATATGGTAACGACTGACATAACGTCTGTTGACTATAAAAACAGACAGTATGCTATAAGAAATATGTTTGAAAACGGAACTTCAATCGCTAATTTTCTTATACTGGACGGTGAATCTTCAAATGATGATTTCATACCGTCTGAAACATTCATAAAAGNTATCAGAGNAACATATTTTAAGGACTGATTTTTTATGTACAGANATATTTTTGACACGCATTCNCATTNTACTGACNGNGCATTTGNCGGCGACCGTTATGNACTTCTTGATTNAATGCNGCAAAAAGGTGTTAGATATATTATGCTTNNTTCGACCTGTACGGAAGATATCCGTGAAAATGCCTTGCTTGCTGAAAAATATGACTATATATACACTTCAGCAGGTTTTCACCCTGAAAATATAAACGACCTTCCGGAAAATTATATTGATATAGCAAGGAATGCCGTTTTATCATATAAAAAAGTAAAGGCGATAGGTGAAATAGGTCTTGACTACCATTATGACGGCTTTGACCGTGAAAAACAGATTGAAGTATTTGAAAAACAGCTTACACTTGCCGGAGAGCTGAAACTTCCCGTTATAGTCCACAGTCGTGACGCTTCGGAAGATACTCTTGATATTCTGAAAAAATATCGTACGTCAGGCGTTCTGCACTGTTTCAGCGGTTCAGCAGAGACGGCAAGGGAAGTAGTAAAGCTTGGTATGTATATAGGCTTTACCGGAGTACTTACATTTAAAAATGCAAAAAAGGCACTCCGTGCGATAGAGGCTGTACCCCTTGACCGGATTATTCTTGAAACGGATTGTCCGTATATGGCTCCAGTTCCTTTCAGGGGAAAACGGTGTGACAGTTCAATGATTGCATTTACCGCTGAAAAGGCTGCTGAAATAAAGGGTGTGACTGTTCAGGAAATCCTTGATATAACCTGTGAAAATGCAATGAGATTTTACGGAATACAATAAATTATAAACAATATGACTGATGTCGGGCAAGGGTGATTTTTATGTATTATTGCTGTGGAATTACCGATAAAGGCATTATGCCACATAATGAGGACGCTTTTCTTATAGGCAGGAACGTTATGGACAACGGGTCGGACGAGCAGAAACTGGACGGGCTTTTTATAACTGCGGTTTCAGACGGTGTTTCCGGAGAAAATTCCGGAGAATTTGCTTCAAGAATGTGTCTTGAATACGTTCGGGACATGGATTTTTCCGGAAATTCAGATATCAGTGATTCTCTCATGGAAATTCACCGCAGACTTACGGAATACAGTATACAGAATCCTGATATGCACAATATGCAGGCAACGCTGTGCGGTCTTTTATTTGACGGAAACGGCAGTATAACGGCTTTTAATGTCGGTGATTCAAGACTTTACAGGTTCAGGGGTGGAAGAATAAGACAGATTTCCCGTGACCAGTCATTAGTACAGCTTCTTTATGAAGAAGGCACTATTACTCTTGAACAGCGTAAAACTCATGCACGGCGGAATATTATTTTTCCCGTTTTCGGGTGTCTTACTGCTGTTCCGAAAATAGACCTCATTTCTATAGACGGCGGTATGCAGTACGGTGATATACTTCTTCTGTGTACTGACGGACTTTCTGACTATGTGTCCGCACTGGATATGGAAGAAATACTTGAAATGCCTAAAAGTCTGCCGAAACGTCTTGAACTTCTTGTTAAAAAGGCTCTTGAAAATAACTGCAATGATAATATTACGGTTGTTGCAGTAGTTTATTATGATATTAAATAACAAAAATACCGCCTGAAAAGACGGTATTTTTTATTTATTCAAGCATTTGGTCTATGCAGTTCATTTCATTAAGAAAATCTTTTAAACTGCCGTATACATATGGGTCATTCAGGTCTAAAATCCAGCAGTTTCCGGTTTTGAGTTCAACGGCTTTCCGTACATTATTTCTGAACCATTCAGCAGGTACTTTTTTTATCAATTCTTTTGCATGACAAATCAAAATTACATTTTGAGCATCACAAGCATAGGCTAATAATTGATTTAATATTAATATAGCTTTTTCTTCGGGAATATCAGGAATGATTTCTATATTGTTACTTATTTCGGGATAAAACCTGTTAATTTCCTCGTCTATTCTTATTTCATAATGAAATTTTTGCAAATAATTCACCTTTGTTTTAGTTTCTTGTTTTGTTATTCGTTTGCTCCGGAAATTATTCCGTTGAGAATTTCTTCATTCCATGAAAGATTACCACGGTTGAATATTCCGAAACTTGATTCTCCGGACGATTTGCCGTTATCCCATACAAAGCACTTTATGCCGTTAGCCTTTGCAGAAGATATATAGTACTGATAATATTCGGCTCTTTTTGCGTTGTCAGTAGCGTTAACACAGCCGAACTCTCCTATAATAACGGGAGTTCCCTTGTCAATGAATTTTTCTTTGAGTTCTGCAAACTTGTTGTCAAGTTCAGCTTTTCCCTCGTCGGTGAAATTACTGTCAATACCCTCTGAGAATTTCCACGGAGCATAATAGTGAACCGAAACAATAATATTCTTGTCATCAGGAATTATTACATCATCTATAGCAGCAGTTTCGGCAGATGCGGCATATGATGTGATAATAAGTGTTCTTTCGGAATTGTTTCCGCCGGAAGCACGGACTGTATTTATAAAATCCTGTTCATATTTATTTATAACGGCTCTTTCTTCGGGAGTACCGCCCGTCCATTCAAGTTTGCTGTCAATGGTTCTTGGTTCGTTCATACCCTCAAAAAGAAGTCTGTCGTCATAGTCCTTGAAACGTTCTGCGACCTGTTCCCATATAGCACAGAGTTTCCGACTGTCGTTCTGATATTCCGAATCGGTGGGATTAAACCATATATAATCATCGTGGTGCATATTCAGTATAACGAACATATCATTATTATATACATAGTCTACTACTTCTTGTACACGGTCAAGCCATTCTTTCTGAATGACGTTTCCGTCCATGTGTTCGCCCCACGTTACAGGAATACGGACAGCGTTGAATCCGCAGTATTTAACGTCCTTAATCATTTCTTCCGTAGTTTTCAGATTGCCCCATGACGTTTCTGTTGAAAGACCCGTTTTGTTAGTATTGTAACTGTCAAAAGTGTTTCCGAGATTCCAGCCTACATTAATAGCTTTGGCAATTTCTGACGGACTGCGGAAATTTCCTGTACTTTCCGCAGTATTGTCGGACGGTGTAGGGTCGTCCTTGTCGAGTTCTGAATTTTTGGCAGGAGCAGACGGACTGCCGTTGCCGAGACTGTATTTTACTTCTATTGAATCCAGCGTTACGGAGGGTTGTTCACTCCACCAGTATCCAAGCATAATTTCACCTTCTTCCGAAATAAGATTTTTTGCTTCCTGCGGTAAAAACCACGTAAGAGAAAGGGACGAGCTGTCTGTAAAAACAGATGTATCAGATGACTGATATTTTCCGGCTGACGATTTATAGCCGAAAGCACCGGTGAATTTTCTGAATCCACCGGAGGAACTTATATTGAATGTCACAGCCTGCGGAACAGTATTTTCCGGCATGAAATCAGAGGTTTTCACTTTAATGGTGTTGTCTGCGTCATTATATCCGACGCTCTGACCGATTTCCTGTGAANTAGTTCCGTCAACGGGCAGGTCGTTTTGTGCNTNTGTNGGTACAGGTGACATTTTCTACTCTGATACTGGACGTGTTTCCCCACCAGTAACCGAAAAGCACCTCTCCGTCTGCTGAAACGCATTGGCTGACATCTTCCGGAACGTCCCACTTTATTTCGCCGTAAGTTCCCTGAGTGGAAGCGGTGAAGTCTGGAGACTGATACCAGCCCTCATCTTCTGACGGATAATCTTCTGTTACGGAAATACCACAACCGCCCTTGAACTGTCCTATATCAAGATTGTCGGCAGAATATATAACNAAAGTGNATGAGGAAATAACATCGCCGTTCTCAATGAANTCTGAAAGGGGAAGTTTTATTGTATTTTTTCCGTTGGTTTTTTCTATTACCTTATCAACTGAAACCTGTGTTCCGACCTCAGCCGAAACGGTTTCAATTGGACTTACATG
>WFLZ01000043.1 GCA_009177225.1 Clostridia bacterium | reverse complement strand
CATCTTGCTTTCAATCGGCATAGTTTCCTCAACATTAAGGGTTTTCATCATATTTTCAAGACGGTCGCCGGCAAAGATACGCATAAGTTCATCTTCAACAGAGAGGAAGAAACAGCTTTCACCGGNGTCACCCTGACGACCTGAACGACCTCTTAACTGATTATCAATACGGCGTGATTCATGTCTTTCCGTACCGAGAATATAAAGACCGCCTGCTTCTATTACTGCAACAGCTTTTTCCTTTACTTCCTTGTTATACTTGTCAAAAAGTTCTTGATAAAGTTTTCTTGCCTTTATAATTTCTTCGTCGTCGGTATCGGCAAAACCTATAGCGGCGGTGATAAGTTCTTCAGGCATTTCACGCTTTCTCAGTTCTGCTCTTGCGAGAAATTCGGCGTTACCGCCCAGCATGATATCAGTACCACGTCCAGCCATGTTTGTTGCGATTGTAACAGCACCGTATTTACCTGCCTGTGCAACAATTTCGGCTTCTTTTGCGTGCTGTTTTGCATTGAGGACGTTATGCTTTATGCCTTTTCTCTTGAGCATTGTTGAAAGAAGTTCTGATTTCTGGATTGAAACAGTACCGACAAGTATCGGCTGTCCCTTGTCATGACATTTGATAATCTGTTCAATAATAGCGGAGTACTTGCCTTTTTCGGAACTGTAAATCTGGTCATTATGGTCAATACGGATAACAGGCTTGTTTGTCGGTATTGAGATAACGTCCAGTTTGTAAATTTCCTTGAACTCGTCCTCTTCTGTCATTGCAGTACCGGTCATACCGGAAAGCTTTGTATAGAGACGGAAGAAATTCTGGAAAGTAATAGTAGCAAGAGTTTTTGACTCGCTCTTTACCTTAACACCTTCCTTAGCCTCGATAGCCTGATGCAGACCGTCATTGAAACGTCTGCCTTCCATCATACGACCGGTAAATTCGTCAACAATAATAATTTCGCCGTCTTTTACAACATAGTCGATATCGTTCTTCATAACACCGTTAGCCTTGATAGCCTGATTTATGTGATGAAGCAGTGTTATATTGTCAGCGTCCATAAGGTTATCAAGATTGAAAACCTGTTCAGCCTTTTTGATACCACGCTGAGTAATAGTGGCAGTTTTGGCTTTTTCGTCAATGATGTAGTCAGCGGTTTCGTTGATAGAGTCCATATCTTCCTTGCTGTCCATTTCGACAACAGTAGTAGAAGTAAGGGCTTTTGCGAAACGGTCAACTATAGAATAGAGTTCAGTTGATTTATCGCCTTTACCGGAAATAATAAGCGGAGTACGTGCCTCGTCTATAAGAATGGAGTCAACCTCATCGACAATAGCAAAGTTAGGCTCACGCTGTACACGGTCTTCTTTGTGAGTAACCATGTTGTCACGGAGATAATCGAAACCGAGTTCGTTATTTGTACCATAAGTAACATCGCACTTATAGGCTTCACGTCTCTGTGCATTGTTGAGACCGTGAAGAATACAGCCTACAGTAAGACCGAGCCAGCGGAGAACTTTTCCCATTTCCTCCGCCTGAGTTTTTGCGAGATAGTCATTTACAGTAACTACGTGAACGCCGAGACCCGAAAGTGCATTGAGGTATGAAGCAACACAGGCAACAAGAGTTTTACCTTCACCGGTTCTCATTTCGGCAATTCGTCCCTGATGGAGAACTATTGCACCGATAATCTGAACGGGATAAGGTTTCTTTTCAAGTACACGCCATGCTGCTTCACGGACTGTTGCAAGAGCTTCCGGAAGTACATCGTCAAGGGTTTCGCCTGATTGCAACCTGTCTTTAAATTCCTGAGTTTTGCCTTTGAGTTCAGAATCTGAAAGTTTCTGATATTCCTCGTCAAGTGCGAGGACTTTATTTTTAATAGGTTCAATACGCTTCAGTTCTCTGTTTGAGTAAGCGTTCGCACCGAAAATATTTTTAAATAAACCCATTTACTTACCGCCTTTACGAATTTTTAAGCTTGTATAAATACATATATTATATTTTACAACAAACCGCACGGTTTGTCAATACCTGAATTATGCAGAAACACGACTGTGTGAATATTATTTCAGAAAAATATATATATCGTCGGCAAAGTAATAGTCATTATCTTTTTCGATTCTCCAGAAAAACAGTGTTTCCGTATTTATTTCAATGTCCGTACCTTCTTCAATTTCGTCGTCCTCGCACTGATGAATGACAGTACCATGAAGAATATCAGAATCGTCGTGTATAACTTCTGCAAATACTGTGGAGGTATATTCGTCACCGTCCTCGTCTGTTATTTCCGTATCAAATCCGACTAAAAGACTTGTTTCGCTGTCCTGTCTGAAAATCTTTTCCGCATAACTGAAAGTTTCCTGTGATTTAACATCATTTATATAATTAACGGAATTGAGTTTCATGAAAGAAAGTTTGTTGAAAATTTCCTCTGTGATATCGTTGAGAAGTATGAAACTGTTATTGTTTTTGATATAGAGAACGGGTACGGCATATTGTTCATCATTTTCACATTCGTTTTCAGGGTAAGCTTCTTTGACGGGAATCCATGAAAGCATAACTCGTCTGCTTTCATTGTAGATTATTCCACATTCTGTAAGTTCGCCCGAATCACGCAGACCTGAGCCGTAGCATATGGAACATGAAATCTGTTCAAGAATCTGTCCGACCATATTCACGTTTTCTTCTTCAATATCCATGACAAGCAGTTCCCTTGAACCGAAAACGTCCAGAGATGACGAACTCATATTTACAAAGGTCTGACTTTCGTCTGAAAATCCTGCAATAATCCTGTACATATATGAATCAAGCGGAGGAACTTCGCTTTTTGCCTGAATTTCTGCCCATGCTGTACTTAAAATTCTCATATTTTTAAGGTCAATGAAAAGCGGTGAATTATCAATGTTGAATGCAGAAACGAGTTTCATTACCATGTTGTATTCAGATACGTCGCTGTTGCTGTTCATCTTGAACATTACTACTGTCATATATCCGTAATTTTCAGAAAAGTCTTTGAGTTCTTCATCTGAAAAGACGTGCATAGGCTGAAGTCTTTCTATATCGACATTCATTGGCTGATTGATAAAGATATTACATATAACCTCATTGTCGTTATTTTTGTTTTTAATTCTGCATACTATGCAGTTATCTTCTGCAATATTGATTTCAGATTCCGTGTCACTGATTGAATTAAGTATATTTTCGATATCTTGCGGTGACGCAATACTTTCATCACTTTTTAAAGGAATACCTATGGGAAACGGTGCTTTTTCAACAGCGATATGCTGTGGGAGGTCAAGCTTTTTCACGGGTTCTGTGGGATATTCATATTCAAGCAAATCCGTATAGTAAGTACTTCCGTTTCTTGCGTCAAACTTCTGTGCCGTTTCCTGTGCCAGACGATAGAAATATTCAAAAAGTTCTTTTGTGTCATATTCGTCCGAATCGCTGTAAAGTTCAAACTGCTTAGGCATTTTCGTATTTACCGCAGGTATATTGTTTTCGGAAACAATACGGAAAAATCTGTAGGCGGAATTTTCAAAGCAAAACCTCATATTCTGATTTTTCATTTTTATATATACCGGCAGACAGCGGGTAAAGAGTTCAAAAGCTTTGTTCGGGTCGGTAAATGTCTTGATAAGAATAATGTATGACATTTGCGCAAAATAGGTATTGTTGTCCTTAATCATCGGGAGCAGGAGTTCAGCATAATATTCAGCCTCGTCAAGTCTGCCTATCTTTGTGAAATGCTCAACGCACTTACCGTATGTCACTTCCGGAACTTCTGCACATGAAATGTTTCTGCGGTGCATATCGTGAATCATTTTTACTGCCTTTTCCTCTGAACCGTATTCAAGTTCAATCTTAATATCGCTGCTGAGTTCACAGGCGTGACAGTCGCTTAAATTGTCACGTTTTTCTTTTCTGAAAAGCTTCTGATATTCAATAGTTTTTGCAACGTCGATTTTAGAATATACTGACATAAGTTTCATGTAGTATGTTCTGAGGGAATAACCGTACTGCTGACAGCGTTTCTTGAACTCGTCAAAATATTTTTTAACCATTTCGAGAGATATGGTGTGGAAATCAGCGGAATCTTCGATAACCCACTTAAAAGCAATCATAAAGCTTGTTATACGTTCTTCCAGTATATCAAAGTGTGCGTCAAATACGGACATGAGTTCAGGAAACATAAGAATTGCCCTGAATTTGTCGTCATTGAAACATGATTCTTTCATATAGCGGTATCTGAGTTCAAATGCGTTTTGCCAGTCCTGTTGTCTGTCAGCTTCAGCCGTGCAGGTTTTTAAGTATCTGAGTTTTTCTTCCGTATCGGAAAGAGTAAGAAAATAGCCGTTGTCAAACATATTTATATTCCCCATTCTATAAGTTTTATAAGATTTTCGTTCATTATTTCCATTTCCCTGCTGTATACAGGAAAACCGCCCGAAATAAGTGACTGAACATAAAGAATCAGTGCATATACAGAAAGCTTTTCTGTGTCGGTTATTTCAGAAAGTTTCTTTATAAGAGGGTTTTTGCTGTTGAGATAAAGTACAGCGGAAGCATCTGTGTTTATTTCATTTATGAAAGCTTCGAGCATATCCGCAAAAAGACCGTTGTCCGCTTCTTTTGANTGCTGANTATCCTGACTTAGTTCGCCGNCGGAATTTATACTANAGACAGACNCAAGATGTGACGGCTCAAACTTTTTTATCACTGTTTTACAGTCATNTTTTTTAAGAGAATCGGTAAAAATCCTGTTCATGAAAAAAAACTTATCATCATTTTCGTCATTTTCAAGTATATCATGAAGAAGATTATCACTTAGTGTTTCGGTACGTGCAAGACAGAGCGAGCCGAGTTTTTCTATCAGTGTTTTTTCGTGAACGTAGGCAACATTTACTATCATTTCTTTTTTGAAAGCAAAAACAGGTTTCAGCTGACGGTAAGTATTTATATTGGTCGTATAGTAAATAATATTGTTGTACACCATCAGTTCGTTTCCGTGCAGTATTCCGTAACTTGTTTCAAATTCAAAGTACGGCATGAATATACGGAAAAGCTTGTCATTTTCAACTGATACGGATTTGAGTGCCGTACCGTGCAGAGCGACAATTTTTGAAAGAAGTGACGGTTTCTGTATGGATATCTTTTCAAGGTAAGACGCTATACACTGTGAAATTTCGTCTTTAGCCTCCTGTACGAGAGAATTTTTATAAAAATCTTCTCTTGACGCTGTAGGCTGGAGTTTATCAGTATTTATGAAACACTGTAGGAAAAATGCCCATTCAGGAAGTATTGAAGAACCGTCCTCCGTGAGAAGCATATTTTTAAGATATATTCTGTGTTTGTTTTTCGCTGCCGCAGAGACAGTGTAAGGAAGAATATAAGCAACACCGCTGAAAAGTCCCTTTTCTGATTCAAGAGGAATATAGTCAAGATAGTCGAAATCGGCTGAAAAAATCATTTTTCCCATTTTCATGATGCTTTCGCGTTTTTTTCCGCACTGTATGAAAGGTGCATTTGCCATGAGACTTATACTGCCGTTTGATGAGACATATACGGGGTATGGAATAGGCAGACCGTAATACCGTATATTTTTAAGTACATCGGCAGTTTCAAAAAGTCCTCTGTGTTCTTCGTCGGATTTTATAAAAATTTCCGTACCTGTTCCCATATTGTTTTCTATTTCACGTACTGAATATTTACCGTCTGCAAAACCGTGCCATTCGTGTACTTTGTCGGGAGTTTTCAGTGAACGGCTTCTTAAAATGATTTCGTCGGTTACTATAAAGCATGAAAGCAGACCAATTCCGAAACGTCCTATGAACGAGGAATTTTTTTCACGCTTTGATGACTGTCCTATTACAGATATGAACTTGTGTATTTCTTCTTCTGTAAGACCTATTCCGCTGTCTTTGAAAGTAAGCGAATTATGTTCGTCAACAGTTATATTTATTTCGGGGTCTGAGAAACTGCTGTCCGCCTGTGTACGCATATTTACCGCATCAACGGCATTCTGGAGCAGTTCTCTTAAAAAGACTTTCGGCGTGCTGTAAAGATGATTTGACAATATATCAATCATACCGCCGAGGTTTACACTGAACTGGTATTCACTCATAAATATCTCCTTGTATAAAATCTATAGTTTATAATCTTACTTTTTTATTATAATTGATATTTGTAATAATGTCAACCTTATTGTATATAATTAAAAAAAGAAAATATGTTCGTACCCTCTTTATTATCATACTGCATTGTGATATAATAGAAATACGATATTTTCAGTTTGTGTGACGAAAGGAGTTTTACATGAATAATTTCAGACTTCATTCAAAATATGCACCTGCCGGTGACCAGCCGAAAGCGATTGAAAAACTGGTGAATGGTATTAAGTCGGGCAAAAAAGAACAGATTTTATTGGGTGTTACAGGTTCGGGAAAAACTTTCACAATGGCTAATGTGATTGCCCATGTGAATAAACCTACTCTTGTGCTTGCCCACAATAAAATACTTGCCGCACAGCTTTGTTCTGAGTTCAGGGAATTTTTTCCGGAAANCGCNGTTGANTNCTTTNNGTCATATTACGACTACTATCAGCCGGAGGCTTATGTTCCGAGTACGGACAGCTATATTGAAAAGGATTCTTCAATAAACGACGAAATAGACAAACTCCGTCATTCTGCCACCACTGCTCTTGCAGAACGCCGTGACGTAATTATAGTTGCAAGTGTCTCGTGTATATATTCTCTCGGAAGTCCCGAAGAATATCGTTCTATGGTTGTATCAATAAGACAGGGTGCGGAAAAGCCCCGTGACCAGTTAATCAGCGAACTTGTTAAAATACGTTACGAAAGAAATGACATTGCATTTGAAAGAAACCGTTTCAGAGTGCGTGGTGATGTTGTGGAGATTTTTCCGGCACGTTCGGGTGATACTGCTGTTCGTGTGGAGTATTTCGGGGACGAGATAGACCGTATTTCAGAAATAAACGTTGTTACAGGAGAAGTAAAGGCTATAGTTTCACACGCAGCAATTTTTCCGGCATCACATTATGTTGTGGGTGACGAAAAAATTGAATCTGCCCTTGAGGAAATTGACCGTGAACTTGCCGGACGTATAGACTATTTTACACAGAACAACAAGCTTATAGAAGCACAGAGAATTGAACAGCGTACACATTATGACATGGAAATGCTCCGTGAAGTCGGGTATTGCAGTGGGGTTGAAAATTATTCCCGTGTCTTGTCGGGACGACCTGCCGGAAGTACTCCGCAAACCCTGCTTGACCATTTTCCCGAAGATTTTCTGCTTATCGTTGACGAAAGTCATGTAACACTGCCACAGGTTCGGGCAATGTACGCCGGAGACAAGGCAAGAAAAACAACACTTGTTGATTATGGTTTTCGTCTGCCGAGTGCGTTCGACAACAGACCGCTTAATTTTGATGAGTTCAATGCACATATAAATCAGGCTGTATATGTCAGTGCAACTCCGGGAAAGATTGAACGTGAAAAGACTGATATTATAGTTGAGCAGGTTATAAGACCGACAGGACTCGTTGACCCCGAAATAATTGTAAAGTCCACCGTCGGACAGATTGATGACCTTTTTTCTGAAATAAATATCCGTGCCGAAAAAAATGAGCGTGTTCTTGTTACTACGCTTACAAAGAAAATGGCAGAGGATTTAACGAATTATTACGAAAATCTCGGTGTTAAAATACGGTATATGCACCACGATATTGACACTATTGAACGTATGGAGATTATAAAGGATTTGAGAAACGGTGTTTTTGATGTGCTTGTGGGAATAAATCTTCTGCGTGAGGGTCTTGACATACCGGAAGTAAGTCTTGTTGCTGTCCTTGACGCTGACAAGGAGGGATTTTTAAGAAGTGAAACGTCCCTTATTCAGACAGTCGGACGTGCTGCACGAAACAGTCACGGCAAGGTAATTATGTACGCCGATACGGTAACGGGTTCAATGGAGCGTGCTATTGTTGAAACGGAACGCCGTCGCAGTCTGCAAATTGCATACAATGAAGAACACGGAATTATTCCGGAAACTATTATAAAGGAAGTCCGTGACGTACTTGAAATTACTTCTAAAAATAAAATTGAAGAAAAATCCGGCAAGAAGAAACTTTCTGCAANAGAACGTACCGAACNTATAGAAAANCTTACAGTTGAAATGAAGAATGCTGCAAAGATGCTGGAATTTGAACACGCTGCATATCTGCGTGACAAGATAAAAGAACTGAAAGGAGATAAATAATATGAAATATTCAAGGGAACTTATTGAGAAACAGTTCAGTGATAAAGAAAATCTGAAATATATATTTTTCTGGGGACATACTCCGTCCGACACAATAACAAAAAGTTGTTTCAGTCAGTGGTACGACTGTAAATTTATTGTTGACGGCGTGGAGTATCATACGGCTGAACAGTACATGATGTCACAGAAAGCGTTGCTTTTCGGTGACGTTGAAATAAATAAAGAAATCATGTCTGCAAAACACCCTAAACAGTTCAAGACGCTTGGTCGCAGAATATCGGGATTTGACGAAAAAACATGGGACGAAAACAAGACTGATATCGTCATAAAGGGAAATTATGCGAAATTCTCACAGAATCCTGAACTTAAAAAGTTTCTGCTCGGTACAAATAATCGTGTACTTGTTGAGGCAAGTCCGTATGATAGAATATGGGGCATAGGAATGTCTGCAAATGATTCATGTATTACAAATCCTGCAATGTGNGAAGGTGAGAATCTGCTGGGNNTTTGTCTTATGGAAGTAAGAGACATGATTATTATGGAGGAAAATAAATAATGACGGATAAAATTACTATAAAAGGTGCAAGAGCAAACAATCTCAAAAATATTGACCTCGAACTTCCGAGGGACAAGCTTATTGTCATGACAGGTCTGTCAGGTTCGGGAAAATCATCACTTGCATTTGACACAATTTATGCGGACGGTCAGCGTAGATACGTGGAAAGTCTTTCGTCATACGCAAGAATGTTTCTCGGACAAATGGAAAAACCCGACGTTGACAGTATTGAGGGACTTTCTCCGGCAATATCTATTGACCAGAAAACCACTTCAAAAAATCCACGTTCCACAGTCGGAACTGTTACCGAAATATACGACTATCTCAGACTTCTGTACGCAAGAACAGGAGTTCCGCACTGTCCGATATGTGGCAGGGAAATTTCACAGCAGAGTATCGACCAGATAGTTGATACTGTTATGGAACTTCCGAAAGGTACTAAATTACAGTTGCTTGCACCGGTTGCGAGAAACAGGAAAGGACAGTTTCAGAAAGAGTTTGAGAACGCAAGAAAAAGCGGTTTTGTACGTGTGAGGGTTGACGGAATAATTTATGACCTTAGTGAAGAAATAAAGCCTGAAAAAAACAAGAAGCATAATATTGAAATAGTCGTTGACCGTCTTGTTATAAAGGACGGTATAGAATCACGTATTGCAGACAGTCTTGAAACGATTTTCAGTATTACGGGGGGTCTTGCGATTGCGGACGTTATCGACGGTGAGGAAATGCTCTTTTCGCAGAATTACGCCTGTCCTGAGCATAATATAAGTATCGGCGAACTTGAACCGGTAATGTTTTCATTCAATAATCCTGTGGGAGCTTGTCCGAAGTGTACGGGGCTTGGAATGTTCAGACATATTGACCCTGATGTAGTTGTGCCAAATCGTGACCTTAGTATTATGGAAGGTGCAATAAAGGCTTCCGGCTGGAACAGTCTTGAAGAAAATTCAATTGCAATGATGTATTACAGGGCGATTTCAGAAAAGTATGATATACCGCTTGATGTTCCTGTAAAGGAACTTTCAAAGAAACAGCTTGATATTTTTCTTTACGGAACGAACGGGGAAAAGATTGAAATTGCAAGACCTAAGTCGATAGGTGGAGGAACTTATAATTATGCGTTCGAGGGTGTTATAAACAATCTTGAAAGACGTTACCGTGATACAGAAAGCGAATCTGCAAAAGCTGAACTTGAAAGTTATATGAGCGAAGTTGAATGTCCGGAATGTCACGNAAAACNCCTTAAACNTGAATATCTTGCTNTTACAGTCGGTGATATGAATATAAGCAGTCTTACGGATTTGTCGGTGAATGACTGTTGTGATTTCTTTGAAAATCTCAGACTTTCACAGCAGAGTATGCTTATAGGCGGTAGAATTATAAAGGAAATAGGGGAACGTCTTGGATTTCTGAAAAGCGTCGGACTTGAATATTTAAGCCTTTCACGTTCTTCTGGAACTCTTTCGGGCGGTGAAAGTCAGCGTATACGTCTTGCTACGCAGATAGGTTCTTCACTTGTTGGAGTGCTGTATATTCTTGACGAGCCAAGTATAGGACTGCACCAGCGTGACAATGACAAGCTTATTGCTACCCTCAAAAGACTGCGTGATTTGGGAAATACGCTTATTGTCGTTGAACATGACGACGATACAATACTTTCCGCTGATTATGTGGTTGATATAGGAAAAGGTGCAGGCGTTAATGGCGGTGAGGTCGTCTATGCCGGAGACGTGAAAGGCTTGCTTGAATGTGAGGAGTCAATAACCGGACAGTATCTCAGCGGAAAAAAGAAAATAGAAGTACCCGAAAAACGTCGTGACGGCAACGGAAATTTTCTTATAGTCAAGGGTGCGTCCGAACACAATCTTAAAAATCTGAATGTAAAAATTCCTCTCGGTGAACTCATATGTGTTACGGGGGTATCAGGTTCGGGCAAATCCTCACTTGTCAATGAAGTAATTTACAAGCATCTTGCATCAAAGCTTAACCGTGCAAAGATAAAAAGCGGAAGTTTTAAGAGTATTGAGGGTCTTGAACATCTTGACAAGGTAATCTGCATTGACCAGTCTCCGATAGGCAGAACGCCACGCTCAAACCCTGCGACGTATACTGGCGTATTCACGGATATACGTGAACTTTTCGCAAAAACTACCGATGCTAAGGCTCGTGGCTATAACAGCGGACGTTTTTCTTTCAATGTAAAAGGTGGACGTTGTGAAGCGTGCGAGGGTGACGGAATTATAAAAATTGAAATGCACTTCTTGCCTGATGTGTATGTACCGTGCGAGGTGTGCAAGGGAAAACGCTATAACCGTGAAACACTTGAAGTGAAGTACAAGGATAAGTCGATTTATGACATTCTTGAAATGACTGTTGACGAGGGAACAGAGTTTTTTGAACATATACCGAAAATTTCCCGTAAACTTAAAACTTTGCAGGAGGTAGGTCTCGGATATATAAAAATAGGACAGTCCGCAACAACTTTGTCAGGCGGGGAGGCACAGCGTGTAAAGCTTTCAACGGAACTTTCCAAGCGTTCAACCGGAAAAACAATCTATATTCTTGATGAACCAACTACGGGTCTGCACACTGCTGACGTGCATATGCTTATAGACGTTCTACAGAAACTCACGGAGCAGGGAAACACAGTTCTTGTAATTGAACATAATCTGAACGTGATAAAAGTTTCTGACCACATTATAGACCTCGGTCAGGAGGGCGGTGACAGGGGCGGTACGATTGTGGCTCAGGGAACACCCGAAGAAGTTGCACAGTGTGAAAATTCCTACACGGGAAAATATCTTAAACCGTATCTTGAATAAAAAAGACGCATTAAGACGAATACGCATATAGAAGTAATGCCCGAAAGTAGTTTTTGAAACTGCTTTCGAGCTTATTTTAATTATTGGTTTATTTGTATTAATCAGAATTTGTTAATATCCAAGTTCTTCATTGATTAAAATTACTTCAAACTCACCTGTCATTGGTTTACCCCATAATACAGATAGCCCCCTGCAAATTCTTTCAGGACTTTTGCAGTCATAGCATTTATCGCCTTTCATTGTACAAGGCGTTTTTACACCTGCTCTTTTCGCATTCAAAGGCGAAGCGATGTTTCGGGCACGATATAATGCACTGTCATAATCTTTTTCCAGTTTATTTTTGCCTATGACCAGATAAACTTTCTTGTGCCCATAAAAAATAGAAGCTACTCTATTACAATTACCATCAATATTGATGATTTCGCCTGTTTCGGATAATCCATTTACCGAAGATATATAAATTTCTGCATTATTTGCTGCAAGTCGAATTTCATTGCTCGTTTTTCCCTCAGGTATCCGCTGGTGCCAGAACACTGTATTATGACTTTGAAGTGTTTCAAAGAGTCCCATTTGCTCAAGTGTCACTGAACCGCCAAATCCAACTGTACAACCATCTATTTGTGTATTCAGATATTCTGTGGCTTCTGAAACCGTTTCGCAGATATTTACGATATATCCTCTATNATTTAAATTCTTTTTTACTACAGAAAATTCCACTTGTTTTCGTCATCTCCGTTTCAACATATTTGCAGCCAACATACAGCTTCAATCAGTACTCTAAATAAATNCCGATTTATCTTAGTAATAATTATACATCAAGAGAAGTTATATGTCAATAGAAACGCCATAGTNTTTTTGACTTATAATCACAAATACTATGGCTAAAAATTTCTATATGAGTATCGCTCTTATGTGCGTCTTTTCACTTTAGATTCTTTTTTCTGACCTGCCGTCTTATGTATCGGAAAGTATAGTCCTCACCTTTTTCGGACAGCATACGAAGAAGAAACTCAATTTTCCGTGCTGTCTTTTTTTCAATCATACGGCTTGTTTTTCCTCTCATGAAATATTCAAGCGGACATGAATCGTTATATTTTTNCTTGTTGTATATTTTGGACGCTGNCACACGGTCGCANAACATTTCAATAATATACTCGTCAGGCATGGGAACAGGTTCAAGACGGCGTGTTATAGGGCTGTAATCCGTCCAGTATTCAAAATGGTGACGGTTTCTGCCCTTGTGGTGAAGCCATGCCTTTGAGTAGCCGTCCACTTCACGCTCACGCTCGTTCGGACTGCGGTTGCCCTGAAAATACATTACTCCGGGAATAAACTCCATCGGAGAGAATTTTGAAAGGTCATGCGTAAGACCGTGGCGTATAATTCCGGCTCTGAAACAGTTAATCATGACTTTGTGACGGTGATGAATAATTGTTGTNAGATGACNNACAAAATTTTTAATAATCATAAATTTCCCNCTTTTTGTCTTTCATGTCATATTATATCACTCAATAATCANAAAATAAAGTNAAAACTGCCGAATTTGGTAGTTATTTACAATATAACAACTTGATTGATGTCTATTATGCACAAAAAGACACTCCGGAAAGAGTGCCTTTAAATTATTCTTTTATTTCGTCGTCGGGCAGATATGGAAAAACGTTGTTGTATGAATTGATTTCAGATTCGTCATTCATTGAAACGGGTATCATACTGGTCATTTCGTCCCATGAGGCAGACGGGAAGAAATATTCATACTCTTTTGCAAACGGGTCGGGTACGGGTATTTCGTTCTTTTTACTCATATTATCATCTCCTGAAAATATCATCTGCATATCAGCGTAGAATATTTATGGTAATTTTTTCCGGATATGACTTGATTTTTTTGTACAGATATGGTAAAATAAATTATAATTCGCAAGGAGGTACTTTTATATGAGCGATTTTATTGAAAATGAAGAAGTTGAGGAAGAAAATGAAANTTACATCACTCTTACCGACGATAACGGTGATGANGTTTCATNNNAGGTNATAGGAGAAGTNGAGTATCAGGAGCGTTATTTCGTGGTGCTTTTACCGTTCGACGACGAGGACGACGGTGTTGTTATACTTGAAATTATGCCATCTGACGACGAAAACGGTGAGTTCCTCTCAATCGACGACGAGGAACTTTTACAGACTGTCTTTGAGAAGTTCAAGAAAGATTACAGCGGAGAGTACGAATTTGAATAATGACAAAAGGACTGTTTTTAATACAGTCCTTTGTTTTATAAAAAAAACCCTGCCGGTTAGCACGACAGGGGTTTTGTATTTATTTAATTTACCGATGAGTCACTATCAGTTATTTGTTAATCAGACACAACCCTGAGCCTTCATTGCTTCAGCAACCTTGAGGAAGCCTGCAATGTTAGCACCAGCCATGTAGTTGCCTTCCATGCCAAATTCTTTAGAAGCACTATCACATGATTCAAAGATGCTCTTCATAATGCCCTTAAGCTTGTTATCAACTTCTTCAAATGTCCAAGAAAGTCTTTCGCTGTTCTGGCTCATTTCAAGACCTGATACAGCAACACCGCCGGCGTTGGCAGCCTTAGCAGGTCCGTAGAGAACACCATTGCTGAGGTATACTTCGATAGCTTCAGGAGTTGAAGGCATATTAGCACCTTCAGAAACAACCTTACAGCCGTTGTTTACGAGAATCTGAGCGGATTCGCCGTTGATTTCGTTCTGAGTAGCACAAGGAAGTGCAATATCACACTTAACTTCCCAAATCTTTGAGCAGCCCTCTGTGTAAGTAACGTTCTTGTGTGAAGTTCTGTCAGCGTATTCCTTGATACGTCCACGTTCAACTTCCTTAATCTGCTTAACGAGGTCAAGCTCGATTCCATCGGGGTCGTAGATGTAGCCGTTTGAATCAGAAAGTGTAACAACCTTAGCACCGAGTTCAGTAGCCTTTTCTGTAGCGTAGATAGCAACGTTACCAGAACCGGAGATAACAACTGTCTTGCCGTCGAAACTCATGCCGTTAGCCTTAAGCATTTCGTCTGTGAAGTAGCAGAGACCGTAACCTGTAGCTTCTGTTCTTGTAAGTGAACCGCCGTAAGTAAGACCCTTACCTGTGAGAACGCCGACAAATTCGTTTCTGAGTCTCTTGTACTGACCGAACATATAACCGATTTCGCGTCCACCTGTACCGATATCACCAGCAGGAACGTCTGTATCAGCACCGATGTGCTTGCAAAGTTCTGTCATGAAGCTCTGACAGAAACGCATGATTTCTCCGTCGCTCTTGCCCTTAGGGTCGAAGTCAGAACCGCCCTTACCGCCGCCCATGGGGAGAGTTGTAAGACTGTTCTTGAATACCTGTTCAAAACCGAGGAACTTGATAATTCCGAGATATACAGAGGGGTGAAGTCTGATACCGCCCTTGTAAGGTCCGATAGCAGAGTTGAACTGTACTCTGAAACCTCTGTTAACCTGTACCTTGCCGTTGTCGTCAACCCACGGTACACGGAACATAATCTGTCTTTCAGGCTCTACGATTCTTTCGAATACACCTGCATCAATAAGGTCCTGTCTCTTTTCAGCAACGGGCTGGAGAGTTTCAAGAACCTCTGTAACGGCCTGAATAAATTCAGGTTCGCCGGGATTTCTTTTCTTGACTGTTTCTAATAAGTCGATGAGATACTGATTTTTTAACGCCATTGTTAAAAAACCTCCTTTAAAAAATTCTGCTTTCGCAGTTCCGAATAAATTATATCACCGACTGAAAAATTTTGCAATAGTTTGGGATAAAAAAATTTCCGCACGGATTATAATTTGTTAAAATCGGACAGATTATATTAATAAACCGTGTGGAAATTTGAATTATTTTCCAATGCTGTTGAGATATTCGCTTGCAAGGTAAAGTGAACCGCATACAACAACTATGCCGTCATTTTCTGTTGCAATAGCTTTTGCCTTTTCGACAGCATCAGCAAGTGACGGACATATTTCCGATTCTGTATAGAATCCTGTTAAGTTTTCAATATCACAGGCGGGTACGGCGTTCGGAGCGAAACCGTCCACTGCAAAAAGTTTGTCAGACTGCGGAGCGATAGTCTTTATGCAGTCTGTGAAATCCTTTGAATCAACCATACCCATAACCGTGTAAATTTTTTTGTTGCGTGTACTTAGATACATAAGAATAAGTGACAGCATACTAACGCCCGACGGATTGTGACCGCCGTCAACAATAACAGGTGGATTTCCGTCGATATACTGCACACGGGCTTTTACCTGTGTTGTTTCGACTGACTTTTTAATATTTTCATCGNGAATATCAAAACCGTGTNTTCTGAGATAAACGCACGCTNTGAGTGCAGTCTNTGCATTGTAGTACTGNTGTATTCNGAACNTTGCCGGNTTATAGTGCTGACCCTTGTAAATAAACTGTGAAATAAGTCCACCGTCAAAAGCAGGTTTACAGGGTTCAGCTTCTATAAATTCAGCATTTTTTTCATGGGCAGTTTTTCTTATGATTTCAAGCACATTTTCGTTTGTATTGTCCTTTGCAACGACTACAGCGGAATTTTCTTTTATAATACCTGCCTTGTGGACGGCGATTTCCTCAACGGTTTCGCCTAATATTGCTGTATGGTCAAGAGATATTGAAGTGATGACGGAAAGCAGGGGAGACGGAATTATATTTGTACAGTCAAGCAACCCCCCTATACCCGTTTCAAGTACGACTATATCACATTTCTGTCTTTCGTACCAGAGTAAAGCTATAGCCATAGTGATTTCAAACTGAGAATACGGACTTTCATCAACCTTTTCCGAAACGGTTTGACATATCTCACAGAAAGATTCTTCATCAATTTCAGTATTATTTATACGGATTCTGTCGGTGTAGTGAAGAACGAAAGGAGACGTAAACTGTCCTGTTTTATAGCCAGAGAGTATAAGTGCATTGGAAATATATTCAAGAGTAGAACCCTTTCCATTAGTACCTGCTATATGGACAAATTTAAGATTTTTTTCGGGATTGCCGATTTTCTGCATAAGTTTTTCCGCACGGGAAAGGTCAGTAATTTTTGCACCTGACTTGCTGTAGGAATTAATGAATTTCATACATTCTTCAAAGTTCATCATATCAGACCTTTCGTTTAAAGATTTGTGTAGTATACACCGGATAAAAGCTGTACACCTATTGAAACCGCTGTTATTGCAACCCAACAGCACAGACCTAATAATATAGGTTTTTTGCCGTTCTTAATGAGTTTTACTATATTTGTGTTAAGACCGATTGCACACATTGCCATTGATATAAAGAATTTTGCAAGCCACTTTGCAAACTTCACAAAGCTGTCATTATAGAAAGCGGTGAAAGCGTTTTCCGGAATAAGTCCAACAACTGTAGTTATAACAGATGCACCTA
Source organism: Clostridia bacterium (assembly GCA_009177225.1). Classification (GTDB taxonomy): domain Bacteria; phylum Bacillota; class Clostridia; order Oscillospirales; family Ruminococcaceae; genus Ruminococcus. The sequence continues at coordinate 49,136 of WFLZ01000043.1, read as the reverse complement.
TGAAAAATAGTATGAAGAACGGAAAAATTTTTTTAATTGAGAAGTTTCCGGCTTGTGTACCAGATTTTTTAGCCTGACGTGTCCTGTAGACTGCAAGTGCGAGAGTTATGGGAATAATGGCAAGAGTACGGGTAAGCTTTACGGTAACAGCAGATGAAAGAATACCGTCAACACCGTAAATTCCCTCTGCTGTGGAAGCCGCTGCCGTAACTGATGATGTATCATTTACGGCAGTACCTGCAAATATCGCAAATCCCTCCGAACCAAGACCGATAGCGTGACCAAACTGCGGAAAAATCAGCGCAGCGAGAACGTTGAACAGAAATATAACAGAAATCGCCTGAGCAACGTCCTCGTCGTCTGCATCAATGACAGGTGATGTTGCGGCAATCGCAGAACCACCGCAGATTGATGAGCCTACACCGATAAGACAGGCAGTTTTTTTGTTAATTTTCAGTACTTTCATAAGCACAAATGCCGTAATAAGTGAAATACTTATAGTTGATATTATTACAGGGAGACTTTTTCCGCCTACTTTGAGTATAGTACTTAAATTAAGCGAAAATCCGAGTATAATAACTGCCCACTGCAATATTTTTTTTGATGTGAATTTAATACCGTCTTTTAATGATTCCTTTCCGGAAAGTGACGGCACAGCGAGACTTATAATCATTCCTGCGAGAATCGCAAAGACCGGTGCGCCGATTATTTCAAGTGAAAAAGAACCGATATTCAGAGTTGCGAGAAAAGACGACAACGCCGCTATTGCAATACACAGAAATATTCCAAGTGAATTTTTTTTAATCCAGTTCATAGAATTTTCCTTTAATACATTAATACTCGTAGTCAATGCACGCACGGTCTGTCTTTACAGTGCCTATGAACTTACCGAAAGCAACGTGAGCAGGGTGAACCTGATAAGCATTGAGGTCGTCGATAGTCTCGAAATCGCAGAGCAGGGAAATTGTATAGTTGGACTGGTCTGCGTCCTTTGAATTGATGACGATTTCGCCCTTTTTGAGTTCCTTGACGTTTGCGATAACGTNGTTGAANCGCTCTTTTGCTTTAATTGCGTTTTCGTAAGATGTTTTACCGTCGGTGTCCTTTAACTTGAACATTACAATATGTTTAATCATAATAAATCTCTCCTTATTTTAAAATCATTCTGTACTTTCTGCATTTGAAAGTACGGCTGTTATCAAATTTTGAATATTCGGAATATTTCTCAAATATAAGACCACATTTTTCTATAACTCTGCCGGAAGCTGTATTTTCAACAGCGTGTTCTGCAACAAATTCACATGCATTGTGTTCAGAATAAACATATTCAATCATACGTTTTGAAGCTTCTGTTGCATATCCATGACCCCAGCAGTCGTATCTGAGATTATACCCGAAAGACCAGACATTTTCATCTGCTCTGAATCTGATACCGCCCGAACCGATAAGCTTGTTGTTTGACTTACGGACAAATCCCCATGTATACTCGTTTTCAAGATTGTCAAGAGATTTGAGCCACATTTTTGTTACTTCAACATTTTTATGACACGGATAAATCATGTATTCCGCAACACGTTCGTCGCCTGTCCATTCAAATACATCATCTGCATCGTTTATAGTAATCGGTCTGAGAATAAGACGGTCAGTTTCGATTGTAGGAGTAATAAAAACACTCATAATATCACCTGTTTACAAGATTATAGCTTTCGTCAATAATATTGCATAATATCTTAAAATCAATATTATCATCAAGGATTATGGAAATCCAAAGTTTCTTGTTCATGTGGTATGCAGGAAAGCATCTGCCCTCTGCGAGCAGACACTCTCTTGTAATGGGTTCACATTTCAGATTGATAATGTCGGTAAAGCCGTCCACATCGGGAATCAGTACGGATTTTTTTACATTCATAACCAAAGCATACCATTTTTTATTTTTTTGGTTTCTTAAAACAAACGTATCGGGAGTTTTCAGCCACAGATATTCGGGGTCTGTGGCATACTTTTCCCTTGCATAAGAAATAATCTTTTCACGCATTATTTTCTGAAAGCCTCAATGGACTTATTGATTTTAGTCATTTTTTCCTCCGCCTTTGCAAGCTTTGCCTTTTCAGCTTCAATAAGCTTTTCAGGAGCTTTTGCAATAAATCCCTGATTATTGAGTTTTCCGCTGAGGAAGTCAATATCTTTCTGCACTTTTGCCTTTTCCTTTTCAAGACGTGCAATTTCCTTTTCCTTGTCAACGAGTTCGTCCATAGGAATGAAAATTCTTGCGGAATCAGTAACAGCGTTTGCAGAATCTGGAACGTCAAATTTTTCCCCTGCCTCAACAGACGACGCAGACGCAAGTTTTTCAAAGAACAACGCACAAGAACTGAATAACTCCGGTTCAGCAGTCTCAATGAAAAGTTTAGCCTTTACAGACGGCGGTACATTCATTTCACTGCGTGTATTTCTTACTGCTTTTATAGCTGAGATTATTTTTTCAAAGTCTTTTTCTTCAGCACTGAAATCAATTGAACTGTCGTAAATGGGATATGATTCAAGTATAATCATTGACTTTTCATTTGTGAGAACTTGCCATATTTCCTCTGTGATGAATGGCATGAACGGGTGAAGAAGTTTAAGCATACCCTGCATAGCCCATACAAGTACAGACTGTGCTTTTGCCATAGTTTCACCGCCTGCCTGAATACGTGGCTTTGTAAGTTCAATGTACCAGTCACAGTAAACGTCCCATATAAAGTCATAGAGTTTCTGAGAAGCAACGCCGAGTTCAAACTTTTCAAGGTTTTCGTTTACTTCCTTTGCAAGCTGGTTGAATTTGTTAATAAGCCATTTGTCCTCAAGTTCGAGGTCTGACGGAAGTCCGTTAAACTCAAAGTTTTCGGGAAGATTCATCATGATAAAGCGAGATGCGTTCCATAGTTTGTTTGCAAAGTTACGTGCAGATTTTACTTTTTCGTCGATATAACGCATATCGTTTCCGGGTGAATTTCCTGTTGCAAGCATGAAGCGGAGAGCGTCCGCACCGTATTCGTTGATAACTTCGAGGGGGTCAATGCCGTTGCCGAGAGACTTGGACATCTTGCGTCCCTGTGAGTCACGTACAAGTCCATGAATAAGAACAGTGTCAAACGGAACTTTTCCCATGTTTTCAAGACCGCTGAACATCATTCTGATAACCCAGAAGAAAATAATATCATAGCCTGTAACAAGGGTATTTGTCGGATAGAAATATTCAAGGTCTTTGGTGTTTTCGGGGAAACCGAGAGTTGAGAAAGGCCAGAGTGCAGAGCTGAACCATGTGTCAAGGGTATCGGGGTCTTGTCTCATGGGCTTATCGCACTTTGAACAGTTGCAGGTGCTTTCTTTTGTTACGGTCATTTCACCGCATTCGTCACAATAGAATGCCGGAATCTGATGTCCCCACCATATCTGACGTGAAATACACCAGTCACGGATATTTTCAAGCCAGTGGAAATAAATCTTGTCAAAACGTTCCGGCACAAACTTTGTGTCACCGTTCTTTACAGCGTCAATAGCAGGCTGTGCAAGGGGTTTCATCTTTACAAACCACTGTGTTGAAACTTTCGGTTCAACAGTAGTACCGCATCTGTAACAAGTTCCGACATTATGGCTGTAATCTTCGATTTCAACCAATGCACCCTCTTTTTCGAGGTCGGCAACTATTGCTTTTCTTGCTTCGTATCTGTCCATACCTGCATAAGCCGGATAATCGTCGGTAATAGTTGCATCGTCGTTCATTACGTTGATAATCGGAAGATTATGTCTGAGACCTACTTCAAAGTCATTCGGGTCATGGGCAGGAGTGATTTTTACAACGCCTGTACCGAAATCCATTTCAACATAATCGTCTGCAACAATCGGGATTTCCCTGTGAACAAGTGGAAGAATAACTGTCTTTCCGACTAAATCGGTGTAACGTTCGTCTTTGGGGTTTACTGCAACTGCTGTATCACCGAGGAGCGTTTCGGGACGTGTTGTAGCAAGTTCAAGATACTGGTCGGTATTCTTAATCTGATATCTTAAATGCCAGAAATGACCTGACTGGTCCTCGTAAGTTACTTCTGCGTCTGAAAGAGAAGTTTTACATTTCGGACACCAGTTTATAATTCTTTCTCCTCTGTAAATAAGACCTTTTTCGTAGTATTTTACGAAAACTTCCTTTACAGCCTTTGAACAGCCTTCGTCCATAGTGAAACGTTCTCTTGACCAGTCGCATGAAGAACCGAGTTTTTTAAGCTGTTCAACGATACGTCCGCCATACTGCTTTTTCCATTCCCAAGCACGTTCCATAAAGCCGTCACGTCCTAAGTCCTCTTTTGTAATGCCCTCTTTACGCATTGTCTCAACTATTTTAGCTTCTGTGGCAATAGCCGCATGGTCTGTACCGGGAAGCCATAAAGCAGAGTAACCGCACATTCTTTTCCAGCGAATAAGAATATCCTGTAAAGTTTCGTCAAGAGCGTGACCCATGTGGAGCTGTCCTGTTATGTTCGGAGGGGGAATAACGATTGTATAGGGGACTTTCTTCGGGTCAACTTCTGCACGGAAACAGCCTTTTTCGTTCCATGCACTGTAGATTCTGTCCTCAAAATCCTTGGGATTATAGGACTTTGCAAGTTCTTTTGCCATTGGTTAAACTCCTTTTTTATAATATTCCGGCAACAACAGAAAAGCCCCGAACCGCAAAGGGTTCAGGGCGGAAAAATATCCGTGTTACCACCTGACTTCAGGGAAAATTTTCCCTGCACTCCGTGAAGCCGTAAAAGCCTCATTCCCTGTAACGTGGGAAAGTACGTTGACGGTTACTGAATGTTGAATCCGTTCACCGCCAAAGCTCCGGAACTACTTCAATATAATACTTCATACTGTTTCGCACCACACAACAGCTCTCTGCACAAATCCGAACTATATTTACTTCTTTCCATCACAGCTTTTGAAATATAAATAAATAATATCATATCCGCTTTGTTTTGTCAACAGGTACGGGAGAATTTTTTTCAGTTCGTAATTGCTGTTTCTTTTTTATAAGCAGAAATGCAACAAGGCTTACTGCAATATATCCGGTGACAGCAACAACAGAAGCTTCAATACCGAAATCACCGCCTGTTATAATATTATTGTCAGATTTCAGAACATATGTATATACAGAAAGTTCAGAAGATTCAGTACCTATATGAATCAGACCGATTGTTGACATATTCCACAGTGCATGGACTAACGCATTATTCCAGAAACTACCGCTTTCCAGAAGAACAAGAGAGAACATTATTCCCACCATAGTACCGGCGATAACAAGCTGAATAATACTGATTATATCGAGGTCATTACCTATAATATGTACAAGTCCGAAAAGCACCGACGGAATAATAACTGCTGATTTTATGTTATAGCTTTTGCGTATGATTCCCATTATTGCACACCGGAATATCATTTCCTCAACTATTCCGGCGGATATACTGTAAAATACTATTCCGTTGACTGCTGTAGTTATTTTGGTGTATGTATCTTCCGGAAGTACAGACCAGTCGCCATTTATACATATGAATACAGTCACAACAGTCAGCGGTAAAAGTATAGCGGTTATACACCATTGGAGACTGAAAACGAATTTTTTTATTCCGATTTCCTGTAAATTCAGTTTAAATAGTTTGGCAATCACGAATTTTATTCCTAAATACGTAAGTAAGGAATACAATATTGCTGAAACTACTGCACATAAATATGCCGGAATTTTCATAAATACAAACATTCCGCCTATAGCCAGTGCGATACTCTGTGAAACGGCAAGAACTACAACTGACAAAACACAGCAGGCGAGTGTTAGTAAAAATTNTTTCATGATATCAGTCNTTTTTNNTGGTTATTAAGNTTATTATATCAGTCTTTAACAGTNAAGTCAACAAAAATACCTGCTTTTTTTGTATCAATGTTTTGAATAACTTTGAAAAAACGGCGTTGACATGGTGGTAAATTTGTGATAGAATAAATAATGGTAAAAATACATAAACCGTATAGTGTACTGTAAATATGCGGAATGAAACAGGTCTTGACAGGCATGATATAATATTTATTTGGGAATACACACTGAAAACATAATGGCAGGCNTTCATAATATACATAATATATTCTCTTTCCCATACTACTATAAAATNAATGGAGACTTNTNATGAATAATATNTCTTTTTACAAGCAAAAAAAAGCTGCGCTGAAAAAGTATTTCAGCCGTATGAATGAGATGCAGCAGGAAGCTGTATTTACTGTAAAAGGTCCGGTGCTTGTCCTTGCCGGAGCAGGAAGCGGAAAAACGACTGTTATTGTAAACCGTATTGCAAATCTGATTAAATTTGGAAATGCCTATGCCGACGAAACCGGTGATGCACGCACGAATGATATTGAGTTTCTGAAAGACTACGCATACGGTGAATATGATGATGACCCCGACGCTGTACTTGATGTTCAGGATATAATAGCAGTCGATACGGTAAAGCCGTGGAATATACTTGCCATTACGTTTACCAATANGGCGGCGGCGGAACTTCGNGAAAGGCTCTGCGATATGCNNGGAGAGGACGGACAAAGAATAAATGCCTCAACATTCCATTCGGCTTGCGTCAGAATCCTGAGAACCGAAATTGAANGNCTTGGCTACGGAAAAGGCTTCACTATATATGATTCTGACGACAGCAAGAGACTTATAAATTCCATAATGCGTGACGAAATGGATATTTCCGAAAAGATATTTGCTGTAAGTATGGTTCAGAGTGAAATAAGTTCTGCTAAAAACAATATGATTTCACCTGAAAAGATGCTTGCTGATGCCGGACAGGATTACCGGAAAAAAATAATTGCCCGTGCATATAAGGTTTATCAGGAAAGACTTAAAAATGCAAACGCTCTTGACTTTGATGATATTCTTACCCTTACAGTCGAGATTTTTGAAAAATATCCGGAAACTCTTAAAAAATATCAGGAACGTTTCCNATATATAATGGTTGACGAATATCAGGATACAAACTATGTTCAGTTCAGACTTGTTTCACTCCTTGCCGGAGAAGAACAGAATCTCTGTGTTGTAGGTGATGACGACCAGAGTATATATAAATTCAGGGGTGCGGATATCAGAAATATACTTGATTNTGAAAGTCAGTTCAGCAATGCAAAGGNAATACGTCTTGAACAGCAATTAGATGATGAAAATAATGAAAGTAAACTTTTAGGTGCAAAAATTATTCGTCTTGAACAAAATTATCGTTCGACTCAAATGATTTTAGATGCTGCTAATTCTTTGATACATCATAATATGAAAAGAAAAGAAAAAACACTTTGGACAGATAGTAATCAGGGTTCTAAAGTGTATTGGTATAAAGCATTTGATGAAAATGATGAGGCAAGGTTTATTGCTGATACTATTCGGCAAATACATGACGAAACAGGAAAATATTCAAATTGTGCTGTACTTTATAGAATGAATGCTCAGTCTAATGTTTTAGAAAAAGTACTTGTCAGTGCAAGTATTCCTTGTAAAGTTTATGGTGGAATATCTTTCTATGACCACAAGGAAATCAGGGACATTATAGCCTATCTTGCTTTTGTGAACAATCCTAATGATATGCTCCGTTTCAAGCGTATAATAAACGAACCAAAGCGTAATATCGGTGATGCTACTGTTGCACTTATTGAGGATATAAGCCGTGATTTGAATATTTCCCCGTTCGGTGTAATGAAACGATGTGAAGAATATACTCCGCTTGCCAAGAAAACTGCTGCACTCAAAAATGCAGCTGCACTCTTTGAAACTCTTATTGAAAAATCCTACGAACTTCCTCTTGACGAGTTTTTTGACTACACACTTGAAAAAACAGGTTATCTTGAATATCTGAAAACGCTTGAAAATGCAGATACGAAGATTGAAAATACAGAGGAATTCCGTTCGTCGATAGTTCAGTATATGCAGTCAACGCCAAATCCTACTCTCAATGGTTTTCTTGAAGATATCGTACTTTATACTGAAGCAGACCGTGATGACAATTCCGAAGATAAAGTTACGCTTATGACCGTTCATTCTGCAAAGGGTCTTGAATATGAGAATATTTTTGTTGTCGGAATGGAGGAAGGAATTTTTCCGGCTTCACGTTCTCTTGACAGCGAGGAGAACCTTGAGGAAGAACGTCGTCTTGCATACGTTGCAATAACAAGGGCAAAGAAAAAGCTTTATCTTACAAGTGCCGGACAGCGTATGCTTTTCGGACAGATACAGCGAAACATTACCTCACGGTTTATGCGTGAAATCGGAAACGAACTCATAGAAAAACATGACAATGCGGCAAGAATGAAGAATAAAGTGAGTAATAATGACAATCCCGTTACTGCCGTACATTCGTCAACACTTCAGCAACAGCTTGCAAGAAACAAAATGCACGCTGTTACTCCTGCAAAAACTGAAAATACTTCATATTCAGCAGGTGAAAGAGTTCAGCACAACGTTTTCGGAGACGGAACAATTATTTCGTCAAAGCCTATGGCAAACGATGCACTTCTTGAAATAGCGTTTGACAAGGCAGGTACAAAGAGAATAATGGCTAACCATGCAAAGCTTAAAAAACTTTGATTAAACACTAAGGAGTAAATTTTATGAGAAAAACAAAAATTGTCTGCACAATCGGTCCGGCTACTGATGATAAGAATATCATGCGTGAGCTTATGCTTGCCGGAATGAACGTCGCACGTTTCAACTTTTCACACGGCGAATATGAGACACATGAACAGCGTTTCCGTATGGTTGAAGAACTCCGCAAGGAGCTTGACCTTCCTGTTGCAACTCTGCTTGATACGAAAGGTCCTGAAATCCGTCTCGGAAAGTTCGTTGACGATAAGCCGGTTGAAATTTACGACGGAGATTTGTACGTCCTCACAACAGAAGATATTCTTTGTGACAATCAAAGAGGAAGTATAACTNTCNAGAAACTGCCGANAGACGTANGTATAGGAACAAGATATCCTAATAAACGATGGTGTTATTGAACTTCTTACAGAAAAGGTGACAAACACTGAAATAACCTGCCGTGTAATTCATGGCGGAACACTCTCAAACAACAAGGGAATAAACGTTCCGGGAGTAAAGCTTTCAATGCCTTATCTTAGTGAAAGTGACATGAATGACCTTGAATTTGGTGCAAAAATGGGATTTGACTTCATCGCCGCAAGTTTTGTGCGTACTGCTGCCGACATAAACTATTTAAGAAAGTTTACACATAGTTTAGGCTGGTTTGACGTGCGTATAATTGCAAAAATCGAAAACACTGACGGCGTTGAAAACATCGACGAGATTCTTGAAGCAGCTGACGGTATAATGGTAGCCCGTGGTGACATGGGTGTTGAAATACCGTTTGAGCGTATACCTGCTATACAGAAAGAACTTATCCACAAGGGCTACAACGCCGGCAAACAGGTTATCACAGCTACACAGATGCTTGAATCAATGATAACAAATCCACGTNCTACCCGNNCGGAGATAACGNACGTTGCCAATGCTATCTATNACGGTACNAGTGCAATAATNCTTTCGGNAGAGACAGCANCCGGTTCATATCCGGTTGAAGTAGTCAAGACAATGGCGTTAATCGCCGAAACTACCGAAAATAATATTGACTATAAGGGTGAATTTGCGGCACGCCGTACAGAACCCAACAGCAATATTGCTGAAGCTATCGCACACGCAACCGTTACAACCGCACACGACCTTAACGCAAGGGCAATTATTACGGTATCACTTTGCGGACAGACAGCAAGACTTATTTCAAAATACCGTCCGTTATGTCCGATTATATGCTGTACTACCAGTGAAACTGCACAACGTCAGATGAATATGAGCTGGGGCGTTATACCGCTTATTATCGGTGAAAAGAAAAGCACTGATGAGCTTTTTTCGGCGGCTGTTGAGGCGGCAGAATCTAACGGACTGGCACAGGACGGCGATATAGTTGCTATTACGGCAGGTGTACCTATCGGCGTTTCGGGAAGTACCAATATGCTTAAAGTAGCAAAAATAGGCAAATAATAATATATACAAAAAGTCCCCTCTGTTGTGAGGGGATTTTTTTAGTCATATTTTATTATTATAGTGTCCCATAGCTTACCGTAGTAGGAAAAACGTTTCTGTCTGATTTCCTTTTCAACTTGTTCAATAGCAAGATACACCAGTTTTTCAAAGTTTTCAACGGTTTTGCAGGTGTATTTGGCAACAGGTGACTGCCAGTTATTATCCCATATTATATATATTCCGAAAATCCCGTTGTAAAATCCTGCGGCAAGAGTGAGTTTTTCGGGATATTCAACCATAAGCATATCTTCATCAAGCCATGTTTCATTATAAAGAACGTTTCCGGAAAAACTGAATTTTTCCCAGAAGTCATCACTGAGATTATCATAATTCATGAAAAATACCTCTTTCAGATTTCTATAATATATTTTTCAAAAGCATTTACAACGGTTGTTTCGCCGACTGTCTGAATGCGTTGAAAATGCCCATAAGTTTTGTGGACATGACCATGAATGAAAAATTTCGGGTTATATTTTTGGATAAGTTCATTGAAACAACTGAAACCTTTATGTGTCAAATCGTCCATATCGTTGATATTTCTTGCGGGTGCATGGGTCAGCAGAATATCAAAACCCTTGTTTTTAATCAGACTTAAACGGCGTTTTCTGATACGGCGTTGCATTTCTTTTTCTGTAAACTGAAAATGTCCGTTGCCGTACCTCATTGAACCACCAAGACCGAAAATTCTTATTCCCTTACAGACAACAATTTTATCGTCAACACAAATACAGCCTTCGGGTGATTTCTGTAAATAGCTTTCATCATGGTTGCCGTGAACGTACAGAACGTCAGCATTAGTCATAGTAGTAAGGAAAGACAGATATTCAGCTTTAAGGTCACCGCATGAAAGTATAAGGTCAATGCCGTCCGTTTTGGACTTGTCCCAGTAGTCCCAAAGTGAACGGCTTTCCTCGTCGGCGATAACAAGTATTTTCATTTTATAATAAATCGTGCTATATCGGACGGAGTTTGTGCTATATAGTCCGCACCTGCGTTAACAAGTTCTTCACGTCCTCTGAATCCCCACACACAGCCTATTGAATATATACCGGCATTTTTTGCAGTCTGAATATCAACATTGCTGTCACCAATCATAAAAATCTGATTATCTTCGGAAAGTTCCGAGATAATTTCTGTTATAATAGCAGTATCGGGTTTTTTCGGACGTTCCGAACAGCCACCAAGAACCTTTAAAAAATCGTATTCCGGAAGAAGTTTTTTTACAATTTGTCGGGCGAAATTCTGCGGTTTGTTGGTAGCGACGGCAAGCGTTACATTATTTTGTCTGAGAATATCAAGACAATTTTTCATTTCGTCATAGAGGGTTGTTTTATCAAGAAAATGTTTACCATAGTAATCATTGAAAATTTCAAGAAGTTTTTCTGTATCCTCTTTTTTGTCGTCTGGCAACGCACGGTAGCAGAGTTTCTGAACACCGTTTCCGACAAATTTTTTATAACTTTCATAAGGGTGAACCGGATAACCCAGTTTTTCAAGAGCGAAATTGGTAGCGTCGGCGAGGTCAGATATGGTATCGGCAAGAGTGCCGTCGAGGTCAAATANAGCAGTTATCATAATTATTTCTCCTTTTTACAGNATACACATACNGTCGCCGAAACTGAAAAATCTGTACTTTTCGTCAACGGCGATTCTGTAGGCGTTCATGGTATTTTCGTAACCCATAAAGGCAGACACGAGCATAATCAGTGTACTTTCGGGTAGGTGAAAATTAGTAATAAGACCGTCGATACATTTGAACTCATATGACGGATAAATAAAAATATCCGTATAACCCTCATGTGCGGAAATTTCGTTGTAGAAAGTCGCAACGCTTTCAAGAGTACGGCAGGCGGTAGTGCCTACAGCAATAACACGTCCGCCGTTTGCTTTTGTTTCGTTGATTAAATCGGCTGTTTCCTGTGGCAGATAATAGTGTTCACTGTGCATTTTGTGATTAAGTACNTTGTCCTCTTTTACTGGTCTGAAAGTTCCNAGACCGACGTGAAGTGTGACAAAAGCAGTTTTAATACCTTTTATGTGGAGTTCGTCAATCATTTCGGGTGTGAAATGAAGTCCGGCTGTCGGGGCTGCCGCTGAACCAAGTTCACGGGAATATACAGTCTGATAGCGTTCTTTGTTTTCGAGTTTTGCGGTAATATACGGCGGTAAAGGCATCTGTCCTATATCTTCAAGGGCAGTGAAGAAATTTCCCTCACACTCAAATTTGACGATTCTGTTTCCGTCGTCCTTAGCCTCTACTACTTCCGCAATAAGCCTACCGTTTCCGAAAGAAAATTTAACTCCGGCTTTTGCCTTTTTTGCCGGACGGCAGATTATTTCCCATAACTTATCGCCTTTCTGTTCAAGGAGCAGAAATTCAATAAAAGTTCCGTTTTCAATTTTTTCTCCGTAAAGTCTTGCCGGAATAACTCTTGAATCGTTCATCACAAGCAAATCACCTTCTTTGAGGTGACTGCATAAATTATAGAAATGGTCGTGTTCAACCGTCCCTGTCTGACGGTTCACACACATCATTCTTGAGGAATTTCTCGGTTCGACCGGAGTCTGTGCAATAAGTTCTTCCGGCAAATTATAGTAAAAATCGGATTTTAAAAGTTCCATTATAATATCTCTCCTAAAAAAGTTTTCAGTCCATATTGTAACGTGGTTCAGTTTCGGGATTACGGTATTCATGTTTTTCGTAGTAACCTATAAGGTTATTGTCGTCGTCACGGAGTGCAACCATATATACATCTTTGTTTTCCTTTTCGTTGTGGAATGTAAAAACTCTGTTGTTTTCCGCACTCTTTCCGAACCACTCAACAACTTTTTTTATCATAATATTGGACTTGTCGTTGTGACAGTCAAGCAGTGAACGTCCGACAAGTGCAGCACCGCCACGTTTGCTGTATCTTTCAATAGCTGACGGATTCATGTAAATAATTGTATGGTTTGTATCACATATAACAACAGGTATATCGTCTGCATCTATGACGCTTTTGAAAAAGACTGANAGTTCCATAAAAAATTCTCCTTAANTTCTTNTTNCAAGCAGTTNTNAATACTTTTGTCTGAACTGTTCAAACTGATTATTGTCAATGGCATCACGGATTTTTTCCGTAAGCGTATTATAGAAGTAAAGGTTATGCTGAACCGCAAGCCGTCCGGCGAGCTGCTCGTTAGCCTTGAAAAGATGACGGATATATGCTCTTGAAAAATTACGGCAGGTCGGACAGTTGCACTGTTCGTCAACTGGTCTGGGGTCTGTTTCATAGCACTTGTTTCCGAGGTGCATTATACCGCTCCACGTAAAGACAGTAGCGTGACGTGCGTTTCTGCTGGGCATAACGCAGTCGAACATATCAACGCCTCTTGCAACTGCTTCTATAATATTAGAGGGTGTACCAACGCCCATGAGATAGCGTGGTTTGTTTACAGGCATATAAGGTTCTACAACGTCTATAATGCGGTACATTTCGGAAGTTTCCTCACCGACGGCAAGTCCGCCGATAGCATAGCCGTCAAGGTTAAGTTCAGCGATATCTTCCATGTGCTTTATACGCAGGTCGTCAAAAGTCGAACCCTGATTTATTCCGAAAAGCATCTGATGCTTGTTTATTGTATCGGGTAGACTGTTAAGGCGTGCCATTTCCTCTTTACAGCGGTAAAGCCAGCGTGTAGTACGTTCAATGGAGTTGACAACATATTTATATGGTGACGGATTTTCAATACATTCGTCGAAAGCCATAGCTATCGTAGACCCTAAATTAGACTGTATCTGCATACTTTCTTCAGGTCCCATGAAAATTCTGTGACCGTCTATATGTGACGCAAAATAAACGCCTTCTTCCTTAATTTTACGGAGTTTAGCAAGTGAAAAAACCTGAAATCCACCACTGTCGGTAAGAATAGGCTTGTCCCAGTTCATGAACTTGTGCAGACCGCCCATTTGCTTTATGACTTTATCTGTCGGACGTAAGTGTAGATGATATGTATTGCATAACTCAACCTGTGTTTTGAGTTCTTTAAGGTCAACCGACGATATACCGCCCTTTATAGCTGCGGCAGTACCGACATTCATGAAACATGGTGTCTGAAATGTTCCGTGAACGGTTTCAAACTCTCCACGACGTGCTTTGTTTTCGGTTTTAAGTAATTTAAACATTTCTTAACTCCTTTATATTTTATCGGGATATCTGTAAAGCCAGTTATCACCATTATAGTTATTTATATTATTCATAAGCTTGCTGATATAATTTTTATCTTCGGGTTTGGGATAACGTACATGAGCCTCTCCGAAATTAAAAGTTTTTGGGATTTTCCATTCTGATCTCCGTCTTTTGCCGTCTGGAAGAAGAACACAATCCTCTGCCCATGCAAGTATATTGACATCATATTCAATGTTATCAAAAGGCTGATATTCACGGAATACAACAGCTTTCTTATACCAACCTACAACAGATATGGCATTTTTTTCACTCGGATTAGGTGCAAACCACACGACAAGCACATCATCAGCCATGACTTCACCTTTAAGGTCTTTACAACCAATGATATTTTCAATGTGAATCTGATTGGCTTCTTTACCATTTGTTGATTTTGTTTCAACAAATCCGAAACAGGCTTCATTGCCATGCAAACTTTGTATCTTGAAATTATACTCTTCACCAGCATGACCTGTCCGCATTGTATAAGCGTTTTTGCTGTATGATATATCTTTTTTGTATCCTTCGCCGTTGTCTATTCCCTTATACCAGTTCATGTAGCTTATCTTGCAGAAGAGTATTTTTTCCCATTTCCACATATTCGTTCTCCTTTTAAAAAATTTTCAAAAACATATTGACATAACAAAATTAAAGTGATATTATTATAGACAAGGTAGAGGTGCGGTCAAAAATAGTACCTGAATATCGGATAACCAGTCCTATGATGTTCAGCGAAAGGTGAAACCGCCGAAGAATTGTTTTTGGTAAATTCAGTTCTGGTCAATGGCTTAACAGGTCTTTGACTGTCATCATATAATGGTGGAGAGCTATCGCATATGAATTTTTTATATGCCAGTATTTCTATTATAACGTATGGTGAACCTGTTTGCAACAGGTTTTTATTATTTTTGTAAAAATTTACAAGGAGATGTTTTTTATGAAGCAGTACAACGTAGGTATCATAGGTGCAACGGGTATGGTCGGACAGAGATTTGCAACTCTGCTTGAAAATCACCCGTGGTTTAATGTAAAGGTTCTTGCCGCTTCACCAAGAAGTGCAGGCAAGACATATGAGGAAGTGGCAGGAAACCGCTGGAAAATGGCAGTTCCCATGCCGGAAGCAATGAAAAATATGGTACTCCTCGACGCAACAGCAGACATCGAAAAAATTGCAGGAATGGTTGATTTCTGTTTCTGTGCGGTTGATATGAAGAAAGACGAAATCAAGGCTCTTGAAGAAGCTTATGCAAAGGCAGAATGTCCGATAGTTTCAAACAATTCCGCACACAGATTCACTTCGGACGTTCCTATGGTAGTACCGGAAATCAATCCCGACCATATCGAAATCATAAAGGCACAGAGAGAACGTCTCGGCACTAAGAGAGGATTTATTGCAGTAAAGTCAAACTGTTCAATTCAGAGCTATGTGCCTGCACTCCACCCGTTGAGAAAATTTGGTCTTAAGAATGTACTTGCTTGTACTTATCAGGCAATTTCCGGAGCAGGTAAGAATTTTGAGACATGGCCTGAAATGGTTGACAATCTTATCCCGTATATTGGAGGAGAAGAAGAAAAGTCCGAACAAGAACCGCTTAAAGTGTGGGGAACTATCGAGGGTGGCGAAATTGTAAAGGCTTCAACACCTTCTATCACAACACAGTGTCTGCGTGTACCTGTTTCAGACGGTCACACAGCAGCAGTATTTGTAAGCNTTGANAATAAGCNCTCTAANGAANANATNCTCCAGCTTTGGGCAGACTTCAAGGGTNTACCGCAGGAACTTGAACTCCCGTCAGCACCAAAGCAGTTCATTCACTATTTTGAGGATGACAATCGTCCGCAGGCTAAGCTTGACAGAAATCTTGAAAACGGTATGGCAGTTTCAACAGGTCGTCTCCGTGAAGATACACAGTATGACTATAAATTTGTGTGCCTTTCACACAATACACTCAGAGGTGCAGCAGGTGGCGGTGTACTTCTTGCCGAACTTCTTGCGGCAAAGGGTTATTTTGACTGATGAACATTGATATAAAATCCACTTCACCTGATGAAACCAACACAGCGTATTCCCTTACAAAAGAACTTATGGAACATCATGACACACTTGATATTTTTACTATGACACCGGAACGCTTTAAAGAACTTGTTTTATCGGGAGCGTTGCTTAGTTTCATGGCTTATGAAAATAATGAACCCATAGGCGTTATGAATATTTTCTATAAGTATACGACTTTTTCCGGAAGAAAAATTCTCTATATTGAAGATTTATATATCCGTGAAAAATACAGAGGTTGCGGTGTAGGTGGAAAACTGCTTGACAAGGCAAAGGAAATTGCCGTAGCAAATGATTGTGAGCAGATTGAATTGAAGTGTGCTGTATGGAACAGCAGTTCAGCCGGATTCTATGAATCCCACGGAATGAAACAGGAAAAGGAATGGCAGGTTTATACATTAAATACATCATCTTTCTGAAAGGAGAGTTTTTATAATGAAAAACACGATTTTTAAAGGTGCAGGTATTGCTATTATCACACCTTTCAATAAAGACGGCTCTGTTAATTATGACCGTCTCGGTGAAATGATTGACAGTCAGATTGAAAACGGTACAGACGCAATTATTATCTGCGGTACTACCGGAGAAGCTTCAACAATGACCGACGAGGAACATCTCGAATGTATTCGTTATGCAGTTGAAAAGACAGCAAAAAGAGTGCCTGTAATTGCAGGTACTGGAAGCAACGACACAAAGTATGCCGTTGAACTTTCAAAGGAGGCGGAGGCAGTCGGTGCGGACGCACTTCTGCTTGTTACTCCTTACTACAACAAGACTACGCAAAAGGGTCTTATCATGCACTTCAATGCAATTGCAGATGCTGTAAACATTCCGATAGTTCTTTACAATATTCCCGGTAGAACAGGTATGGGCTTTGATGTAAGCACAGTAAAGGAGCTTGCAAAGCACAAGAATATTGTCGCTGTCAAGGAAGCAAGCGGTAATATAAGTTATTGTGCAAAGCTTATTGCTGAGTGCGGTGACGTTATTGACGTTTACAGCGGTAACGACGATATGGTAGTACCTTTAATGTCACTTGGTGCAAAGGGTGTTATATCGGTTGCGTCACACGTTATTCCGAAGCAGATGCACGACATGGTGCAGTATTGTCTTGACAATAATTTTGCAGAAGCTACCAAGTTACAGCTTGAATATCTTGACCTTATAAACGCTCTCTTTATCGAAGTAAACCCGATTCCCGTAAAGGAAGCTGTAAATATGACAGGCATTGACGTTGGCTCATGCCGTATGCCGTTGTGTGATATGTCAGAAGAACATAAGGCAGTTTTGAAGTCTGCACTTGAAAAGCACGGTCTTATCAAGTAATTTTTACAAAACCAAAATAAAGGAGTGTACAAAATGACAANTATAGNAATANGCGGTGCTAACGGCAAAATGGNCAAAACCNTTTATANCTNCATTAAAGAGCGNGAGNACTGTACGNTTGTTGCAGGAATCGACNTTTACACTNAACAGTATGCAGATTTCCCGATAGTTTCCGTACCGTCAGAGCTTGAAGTGAAACCGGACGTTATTATTGATTTTTCCAATCCTGCTTCACTTGACGGACTTCTTGAATACTGTCTTGCAACTGGTACACCGATAGTTATAGCATCGACTGGTTACAGTGATGAACAGATTCAGAAAATCAGGAACGCCGCACAGCAGATACCAGTATTTTTTACATTCAATATGTCACTGGGAATTAATCTTCTTGTTGAACTTGCAAAGAAAGCAGCAAGCGTACTCGGAAACCAGTTTGACATTGAGATAGTCGAAAAGCATCATAATCAGAAAATTGACGCACCAAGCGGTACGGCGATTATGCTTGCAAATGCTATAAACGAAACTCTTGACAATTCAAAGCATTATGTTTATGACAGACATTCACGTCGTCAGAAACGTGAAAAGTCCGAAATCGGTATGCACGCTATAAGAGGCGGTACAATAGTCGGTGAACATGATGTTATCTTTGCAGGACATGACGAAGTTATAACGCTTTCACATTCTGCCGCTTCAAAGACCGTGTTTGCAGAGGGTTCTATAAACGCCGCAGTATTCCTTAAAGACCAGCCGGCTGGTCTTTATGACATGAGTATGCTGATATGATGGAAGAACTTGAAAGAGTGCGGGAGATGTTCCGCAATGACCGTTATGCAACTGAAACAGGTGCGGTTATAAACGAAATCGGCGACCATTATGCAAAAGTAAGCCTTATTATCACCGAACGTCACAAAAACGCCGTAGGCGGAGTAATGGGCGGAGTTTATTTTACACTGGCAGACTTTGCGTTTGCTGTTGCGTCGAACTGGCAGAAAGCCGGAACTGTTTCAATAAATTCCGATATATCATTTATCGGTGTACCGAAAAGTCACAGGATTATTGCCGAAACTCAGCTTATTAAAAACGGACGTTCAACCTGCTGTTACAACGTGAGCGTTACCGACGATATCGGCACACCAGTTGCGGCAGTGAAGATTGTTGGATTCCATAAGTAAATTAAAGGGACGTGTTAAACGTCCCTTTTTGTTATTCTTTTTCGGAAAGATAAATTGAAAGTCTGCTTTGCATATTTTCCGCACACTGCTGGGCGGTAGTTTGTCCGTTAAAGAAACGGTCAAATTCCTCGTAAGCGATATCATAGAAATTCTGTGCAGGATATATTCCACTTTTCTTAGGTACTGCTTTTTCAATAAGTCCGTTGACAGCTGCTATTACATCATCATCAACATAGCCGATTTTTGAAGGTTTGTTGCCGACACCGTAAGAGTACAAATAACCGGTATAATCTTCAAAGCCCTTTTCATATTGATTATTCTGCGGAAGCTTGTCAAATTCCGCCTTTATTTCAAGACCGCTTTTTGTTATCGGAAATCCAAAGAAACCGTTACCGGATTTATAGTTTTTATAGTACTCATCGCTTATCATACCGTTTAAAAAGTTCCATGCAAGGTCTTGTTTGTCGGAAGTTGTTGTTATGGAATAGCCGTCAACTCCGCCGAAATCGAACGTTACCGGAGTATTGTCATTNCCTATTTTCNCTANANTCCTNATAGGNTCACCNCCGAACTCTCCTTGCGTAAGANNCAGANATNCGTTATANCTGCATAATGATGCACGGTTGAATATTGCAAGGTCATCAATAAACTGTCTCTGTTGCATTTTAAACATATAGGCTGATTCTTCGTTTGTCGGTGGTGTCCAGTTGTCGGGGTCGTAAGTTTCGGGGTCAACGTCGATAACGTCTGCACCGTTGCAGTAGTTGAGATAGCGGATAAATTCATCATTATTGAAATTGCAGGTATTATTTTCAAAGTCTGCCCAGTTGCACCAGTCATAACAGCTGAGCCTTGCATATTTTGTATCTTTGTTATAATCTTCCTTACGCCATTCAATTCCCACGTCGTCGGGAAGATTTTCGACAATATCCATATAGGAACTGAAGTCCCACGTTTCAATATCTTTCACGAATTTTTCCTTTGCGGTATATCCGAGGTCAAGCGAAAAAACATTAGGGAGTACATAAAGACCGCCATTTATTTCAAGGGATTCCATAAAATTCGGAATAAAGCTGTCACGGGAGAGATTTTCGTCGCTGTCTATAAAGCTGTACAGGTCACACAACGCATCCTGTTTGTAGAGATTGGCAGAACCGAAATTACCGCTCATATCGTCCATCAAAAGAACGTCGGGGATATTTCCGGCGAGCATATCCTTAGCAAAAGTTTCGTCACCTATTAAGTTTTCCTGTTCACCGTTGTAATCGTTCTCATATATTTTCATGTCAATCTGCATATCGTCGTGGGAATCGTTGAAAGAGATTACATAGTCTTTAAGCAGATAGTCCTCATATCTCGCACCTACGGTTATACGTGGAATACTTTCATATTCTTCCTTACTGCATTGTGTGTACATTCTCATTTTAACGCTGAAATCGCTGTAATTGTTTTCAATGACCGAGAATCTGCCGTCGTCGCCCATAACAAAGCCCTGTATATTGTCCGAACCAAGTCCCGAATAATTTATACTGAAAAGCGGTTCAATAGCCGAACTGTCAGAACGTATGCCGTAAATGGTGCTTCTTGAACGGATAAACATTGAATAATCACCAGTTCCGGTAGTTATATCGCCCTGAATACTTTCGTTGAAATCGTAAGTCACGGAAGATTTTTCAAGTGAGCCGTCATTATTTATCTGACATATCTGCATCTTGTCGTCATCTGTAGTTACGGCACATACAAGTGAACCGTCCTTATTGTGCCCGATTGCCTCAATAGTTTCGCCGTCATCTGCGGAGAGTTCACCGATATATGAACCGTCAACCCTGAATATATGATATGTACCGTTTATGTTTACGATAAGAATATTACCGTCAGAAACAGTATAGCCAATTATGAAGTATTTGTCGGGCGTTTCGAGAAATTCTCCCACAGGTACAGAATTAAGCAATTCGCCGTCTTTGGAATATACGTTTATTCTGAAACTATATTCCGCTACAGCATCATATTGTGCTTCATTGTAATCTTCTGCCATAGGGTCGGGGTCGGGTAAATCACCGTAATCAGCGTCAACGAAAAATTCGATAATATCGCCGTTTTCGGCAACGTCGATATTATAGGACACACCTATGTCAAAGTCAGGGATTTCGATTTTTTCAAAATTCTGAAAATCACTGTCTGTTTTCCAGAATTCAGGTATAGTCAGACCTGCTCCGAGTATGAAATAATCGTTTCCGCTGTTGTAGGAATTGAAGCAATAAATCTGATTCAGACCGTCGGGAAGTTTTACTGCTTCTTTTTTGTACGCAATGCCGGACAGCTTTTCGGCGGTGTATGACTTCGGACTTTCCATATTTTCTTGTGGCTTTTCTTTGGATTTACTGCAAGAGACAGTGCCTGTACAGAGCAGAACAGCCGTAATCATTATTATAGTTTTTTTCATAATTATACTCCTTTCAGATTCAAGGATTTTATCCGTTCATAAACAAGTGATTTTAACAGCATGAAAAGACGAATTTTTTTGAAAATTCGGCATATCATCTAAATCAGGATATATTTTATTATGCACATTGATGATTTTTTGGTTTTCCTCTTTAAATTTAATGAAAAAAATGATACAATAAAGTTACAACAATCCCAATAAATACTATGAAAAATGGTGAAAGAAATGAATGAAGAAAAAATAATACATATCGCTGTCGTTGCTGCTGGTATTGACGAGGAATATCAGAACAACATAATAAGCGGTATAAACAAGTGTACCTATGAGCATAACATCAATATATCCTGCTTTGCGTCATACGGCGGTACGCACCGCAATAATCGTACTGATATCGGCGAATGCAGTGTTGAGATATCGTATTTTGCAGCATACGGCGGTATGCTTAAGAGCAAAAGATTTGACATAGGAGAATACAGCATTTACAATCTGATAAATTTCAGCAGGTTTGACGGTACTATTTTAATGACGAATACTATCTGTGATTCTGAAGTAAAAGGAAATATAATGAAGCGTGTCATTGAGTCGGGTATACCTGCTGTTGTATTTGATTGTAGTGACTATCCGGAGCTTTACAACATAAGTATAAACAACGGTTCTGCCATGAGTGAAATTATAAATCATGTTATTGAAGAACACGGAGCAAAAGTAATTAACTTTATTTCCGGTCCGCTGTCAAATCCCGAAGCAATGGACAGATATCACGCCTTTCTTGATGTGATGAAAAAACATAATCTTCCCGTTGAAGATGAACGTGTATTTTTCGGTGAGTTCAGAAGTCAGGACGGACGGCAGGCTGTAGAAGAATTTCTTCAATCGGGAATGTCGCTTCCGGACGCTTTCATTTGTGCTAATGATGCTATGGCACTTACGGCAGTTTCGGCTCTTGAAAAGGCTGGTTATAAAGTTCCTAATGATGTTATTGTGACGGGCTTTGATTATACGTATAATGCAAGAAATTACTGTCCTTCACTTACTTCCGTAAAAAGACCGCTTATTGATATGGGATATAAGTCTGTTGAAATGATTCTTGATATAATAAACGGAAAAAATCCTCCTAAGAATATATCACTTGATTCTTCACCGGTGTTTTCCGAAAGCTGTGGCTGTAAGGGTGTGAATTTCGACGATTACAGAGACTATAAAAAACAGGCTTACAGGAAAATAGAGAATATAAATTCCGGAATTACCATGATTAACCGCTTTACAGCAGGTCTTGCCGAAACGGAAGAAGTTTCCGAAACTATGGAGGTTCTTAATAAGTTTATCGAAGAACTTGAATGTGATAAATTCTGTCTCTGTCTTACGGAGGACTGGCAGGATTCTTTTGTGCTGAATCATTCTGTTTCAGAAACGGAGGAACACTATGCAGGCTATATGACTTCTCCGCTTATATGGGANAAAGGGGAAAGACGTACCTGTGAATATTTTCCGAGCCGTAATATGTTCCCCGAACCTGTTGAAAACGGTGGAAATATAAATTATTTTCTTCCGCTTCATTTCCGTGAAAAATGTCTCGGATACTATATTATTACAAACAGTGATTTCCCTGTTCACAGTCTGCTCTGCCACAATCTCACGATGAATCTCAGCAACTCGCTTGAAAATATCCGCAAGCTTATTCATCTTAACAAAGCTATGGACGAACTTAACCGTCTTTACGTTATTGACCCTCTCTGTAATATCTACAACAGAAACGGTTTTATTAATCTTGCAGACGCAAAGTTCAGGGAATGTGCAGAAAAAAATCAGAAAGTCATGCTTACTTTTATTGATATGGACGGTCTTAAATTCATTAATGACAATTACGGNCATAATGAGGGTGANTTTGCTATACAGAGACTTNNAAGCGNTANTCAGGAAAGTTGTGTGAACGGTNNATGTGCGAGATTNGGCGGTGANGAATTTGTTGNGTTCAGCNTTGACATTGACGAAANCGATGCTNAAACTTTTAAACGCAGATTCAATGCAAAAATAGAAGCTATGAATTCCATAATAAAAAAGCCCTATACTCTTTCGGCAAGTGTTGGAAGCGTAATTGCTATTGCAGGTAGTGAAAATACTCTTTACAGCGTTATCAAACAGGCTGACGAAAAAATGTATGAAGTAAAGAAAAATCGTAAAAATTCAAGGACGGCTTCCGGAAAATAATTACAATACGGTTAAAATTTATATTTTTGCTTGACAAATTAAATTATTGAATGTATAATAATTGCATATTATTTAAGAAAGGACGGTGAACACCATGACATTATTTACAAATTTCTCTTTATCAAAACTCAATAACACAACAAGACATGGGGTTTGCCTGCAAATTATTATACGCTGATTCTGTAAGCTTTTATAATAANGTTTATTAAGCACTCCTTANTTTAGGNNTGCTTTTTTGTTGCAGACAGACCGGAAAGGAAAAAAGGTACACTTCTATGATTATTTTAAACGGCAGATATAATTCTGCCAAAGTTTTTACCGACGTTATCGACGAAAATGCAATTTCACAGATAATCACTCTTTGCAATCAGTCGGTAAGCAAAGGAGCAGAAATCCGCATTATGCCGGACGTTCACGCCGGAGCAGGCTGTACAATCGGCACTACAATGACAATTACCGACAAGGCAATCCCGAATCTTGTCGGAGTGGATATAGGCTGTGGCATGGAAACAGTACGTCTCAAAGAAAAGCATATAGAACTTCAACAGCTTGACAAGCTTATTTACAGGACTATACCGTCAGGTTTTTCGATAAGAAAAAAGCCTCACCGTTATATAAACAAAATCAATCTTGCGGAACTTTACTGCATTGAACACGTAAACCTTGACCGTGCTGAATTAAGCATGGGAACTCTCGGCGGTGGAAATCACTTTATTGAGGCTGACAAGGGAAGTGACGGCAGTATTTATATAGTGATTCATTCAGGTTCACGTCATCTCGGAGTTGAGACGGCTAAATATTATCAGGAAGAAGCTTACAGGAGATTGAACCGCAGTTCACAGAAAGAAGTTGATGAACTTGTTGCACGTCTTAAAGCAGAGGGAAAGTCAAAGCAGATTGAATCAGAAATAAAAAAACTTAAAAATACAAAGACCACTGATATTCCAAAACCACTTGCATATACCGAGGGTGAACTTTTTGAACAGTATATACATGATATGAAGATAGTACAGGAGTTTGCACGCCTTAACCGTCTTGCAATGATGGACGAAATTATAAAGGGAATGGGACTTCATGTTACTGAACAGTTCACGACAATCCACAATTATATTGATACTGAAAGTATGATTTTGCGTAAAGGTGCGATTTCGGCAAAAACAGGCGAAAAAATGCTTATTCCGATTAATATGAGGGACGGAAGTCTTATCTGTACAGGCAAGGGCAATCCGGACTGGAATTATTCAGCACCTCACGNAGCAGGCAGAATAATGTCACGNTCAGAGGCTAAACAGAGTTTNACGGTTTNGGAANATAAAAANCAGATGAAAGGTANTTACACGACTTCTGTCAATGCAGGAACACTTGACGAGTGTCCTATGGTTTATAAGTCGATGAATGATATTATTGACAATATAGGCGATACGGCAGAAGTAAATGAAATTATCAGACCTGTGTATAATTTCAAGGCAGGGGAGGAATAATATGAATTTTGTACCCTATGAAAAGATGAGCAAAAAGGAAAAAAAGAAAATTGATGCCATGAAACGCTGTGACTGGTCGGGACTTAATCCTGTTACAAGAGTGGCAGAGGAAAACAGAAAATATTCCCGAAAGGAAAAACACCCCGAAAAATATATATAAATTTCAGAAATGCACGGCTTACACCGTGCATTTTTTACTATAAACAGCGTGAAAATAATAAAAAAAATCCGCAAAATGCAGAAAAAGGAAAATTTTCTTGAAAAAATTTGTGTGATGTGCTATAATTCCAAAGGTACAATTATACTTATTTATATAGGAGGTAAAATTATGGCAGCAGCACAAATCTTTGCCGTTGTAATTTTTGTGGCGATGTTCGTTTTAATCGTCATGGATAAGATAGAACGGCACTATGTAACACTCGGCAGCGGAATACTTACGCTTATCGTAGTATTCGGAATATGTATGAAAAGCGGTAAGGCAATATGGAACACGCTTGCACTGAAAGGATTCATTACAAAAGAATTTTGGTATCAGGTCACGGAAAGTGAAAGCAAGGGTATCAACTGGGCGACTATTATTTTCATTGCCGGTATGATGGTAATGGTAGAGGGTATGGCAAAGGCAGGATTTTTCCGTTGGCTGTGTATGAAAATAGCATTTCTTGTAAAATGTAAGACTATACCCGTTTTCATTACGTTCATGATTATGTCGGCGGTACTTTCAATGTTCATTGACAGTATAACGGTTATCATGTTTCTTGCGGCGGTAACTATCGAACTTTCACAGCTTCTGAAATTCAACCCTGTTCCCATGATTCTTTCAGAGATTTTCTGTGCGAATTTAGGCGGTTCAGCAACTATGTGCGGTGACCCCCCGAATATTATTGTCGGTACGTCACTTGGTTACTCTTTCAGTGATTTCCTTACAAATACTGGACTTATCGCAGGTATTTCACTTATATTTTCGGTAATTTTCTTTTACTTTGCTTTCAGAAAGGAACTTTTAACCAACAGCAATGAAAAAATTGATATGTCTAAGTTCCCGAAGCCGAGCGAGGCTATAACAAGCAAACGTGATTTTATAGTAAGCAGTGTTATTTTCGGCTGTGCGGTTGTACTGCTGATTACTCATGCGACTACTCATCTTACAGTAGCGACAATAGGACTGTTTATTGCAGTTGTTACACTTATAGCTTTCGCAAAGGACGCTCTCCAACTTCTTAAAAAAGTTGACTATAAAACACTTGTATTCTTTATAGGCTTGTTTATCGTTGTCGGCGGACTTGAAGAAACAGGAATACTTGAAGTTATTGCTAAGTTTATAGAGAATATAAGTGGTGGAAACATTATGCTTATGATAGCAATTATTCTGTGGGTTTCAGCAATTGCGAGTGCATTCGTGGACAATATACCGTTTGCGGCTACAATGGTTCCTGTTATACAGAGCCTTGCGGAAACTTCCGGCGTGGCACTGCCTACACTTGCATGGACGCTTTCAATCGGTACTGATATAGGTGGAAGTGCGACACCTATCGGAGCGTCTGCAAACGTTGTCGGCACGTCTGTTGCAGCGAAGAATGGTTATCCAATAAGCTGGGGAAGATACTGTAAAAAGCTTGCTCCGGCAACCGNTATGGTACTTGTAATTNCAANAGCATATATTTTCATNAGATATTTATAATAATCAGNAGNGAAAANCATGNAACAGCNTANTATTTCAGTCGGACGTGAATTTGGAAGCGGAGGACGTGTAATAGCAGAAGCTCTTGCCGAAAGATTCGGAATACCGATTTATGACCGTCATCTTATTACGGAAATTGCAGACAAAACCGGTCTTGCTCCGGAACAGATTGAAAAATATAACGAACACCCCAAGAAAAGAATTATTTCCAGACGTGTAAGGGGATACAGCAATTCAATAGAGGACAATATTGCAGAAATGCAGTTTGATTTCCTTAAAGAAAAATCAGAAAACGGTGAATCCTTTGTAGTAGTGGGAAGATGTTCGGAAACAAAACTGAAAAACAATTCCGCACTTGTATCACTGTTTATACTTGCCGACATGGAAGCAAAAGTAAAGCGTGTCATGGAAATATACGAACTTTCAAAGGAAGATGCAGAAGATTTTATTAATAAAAAGGACAAGAAAAGAAAACGTTATCACAATTATCACTGTTCGGGACACTGGGGTGATTCAAGACTTTATGACATCTGTATAAACAGCAGTTGTCTCGGAATTGAAAAGACTATTGATTATCTTGAGTCATATATAAGAGCAAGAACAGGCAGATAAAAAATACGGGTATGCTGATTAAAGGCATACCCGATAATTTTTTGTATCAGAGGCTGTTTACTACATAAACATTATTACCGCCGTTTCTCTTGACGTTGTGCATAACTGTGTCCATTTTTATAAGGAGTGAGCTTACATTAAGACTGTCATTGGGGAGATAGTGGTAAATACTTCCCGATGCCGTACACTGTACCATGATACTTTCAATTGTTACAGGGCTGGACATTGCTGCACGGATTCTGTCTGCGATTCTCTGAATCTGACTGTCCGGAATATCTTCATTGAATATGAAACAGAACTCATTGCTTGTGATATTGTAGATAGATGCCATATCACCAAATTCCTGTAAAAGTGTTTCACCGATTGCGGCAAGAAATTCGTCGCCGAACTCATAGCCGTATGTATCATTTATAAGACGGAAGTTATCAATATCAAAAACTCCTATATTGAACTGGTCTGTTTCAAGTCTTTCTGCAAGGTC
The DNA here is from genome assembly GCA_009177225.1 of Clostridia bacterium. Classification (GTDB taxonomy): domain Bacteria; phylum Bacillota; class Clostridia; order Oscillospirales; family Ruminococcaceae; genus Ruminococcus. The sequence continues at coordinate 21,348 of WFLZ01000043.1, read as the reverse complement.
GTTTTCAAGTGCATAACGGTTTTTAAGTCCTGTAAGAATGTTGGTAATTGCGATATCGTACATTTTCTTGTTTGAACTTTCAAGCTTACGTCCTGCCGCAGCAATCTGACGCTCCTGCATTTCAAGCTGCATCATTCTTTTCCTTGTGGATTTTGCAAGTGCTGAAACAATTATTTCACTTACTATAAGTACTATTATAAGGAAAATAAATCCTGCTCCGAAAAGTATGGAGCTTGAATTTATTTTTTTCTGTGCGTCACTCTTGCCGATTTCAAGGGTAGCCATGAGCATTTCAACGGCTGCTGTCTGAGTGGGGTGTATTTCCTGAAGATAGATGCTTTTCATCTGTTCAGGCTGAAGATTTGAGAAAGAGTGTTCAAGATTAAGAAGCTTGTTGTCATATGATTCAACAAGAAGTTTTGCATGATTGTATCTTCTTTTTTCCATGTCAGAATGTTCAAGTTCTTCGTATTCCTGCATATTTTCTCTTATGATATTGAAGGAATTATGAATGTTGTTTACATTTGCCATCGGATTACCCATTCCCGATACAATCATAANCACTTCTCTGTTNACGNTCAGAAGCTGTTCACATATTGTTGACATTNGCTGAAGTGAGTTCATATTGTGTTCANAAACACGTCGACCGTTGAGAAATACTATTGTACTGTTAGCAATATTTATAATCATGATTACAAACAGCATTATTGCCGCTATGGTAAAATTTCGTTTGCTTCTTGAATAACTGTTACCATTATTGTTATTATCCATTATTTAAGTCCTCCGTATCTATTTTATTGATGTTTTAATTTTCCATAGGGTTCATAATAAGCTGAACGTCGCTGTCTTTGATGTTGTCCTTTGTGACAAGTGTAGCACCGGTATCAATTGAAGCGGCTATGCTTTCGCCATTTACAAGGTTTCTTGCATATCTTACGCCAAGATATCCCATATTATAGGGATTCTGAACTATAACGCCGTCAAGTACTCCGCTGTCTATGTATTCGTCAGCGTTTTTGAAATTCTTTCCGTTTGTGAAGAAGTCAAATCCGATAACTGCAACTTCGTCAGCCTTGTCGAGTTCGTCAACAGCCATACACGCACCGATTGTACCGCCCTGATTTGTAGTGAAGATAAGTTCGATTTCGGGATTTTCGTTAATAAGCTTAAGTGCGACATCTTTTGACTGTTCAATAAGTCCGTCACCGTTTTCCACTGCGACTATATTTATACTGTNTTCTNCGGAGCNNTCATTGTATGTTGAAATCTGAACTTCAAAACCGCCTTTTCGTTCAATAGCGGTGGGAGAAGTGGGCGTGTGTGTGATTATTCCGACATTTCCTCTGCCACCGAGAATTTCAGAAGCCGTTCTTGCAGCAATAGCACCTGCATTCTGATTATTTGTGCTTATACATGAAGTTCTTTCTTCTTCTCTTATGTCCGAATCAATGGCTATTATATGTATATTATTGCTTTGAGCTTTTTTGAGAGCTGCTGCAAGTTCGTCGCTGTCCTCTACCGGAGCGATAACAATAGCATCGGCTTTGTTTTCTATAGCATTATTAACATATTTTACCTGAGCTTCAACGTCCTCGTTTTCAGGTGCTTCGTATGTGATTTTGATATTCATCTCCTCGCCGGCATCTTCAGCACCTTTTTTTGTTGCGTCCCAGTACTGGTCCTTACTCTTGATTATTACGGCAACATAAATTTCATCGTCATTGTTTTTTCCGCAGCCTCCGCTTAGTGCAAGTGATACCGTCAACGCTCCGAGCGTTAGTGAACTAATAAATTTTCGTATATTTTTTTTCATTATTTATAAACCTCCTTGAAATGCTGTTCTCATATTCCGGAAAAATTTTTCCGTTAATGTCGGCTGTTTACATTATAACACATATTTATTTGAATTTCAAGACAAAAACTACTGAATTTTTAATAAATAATTGTAATATCTGCATACGGTGTTTTTTAAAAAAATATATCAGAAATACTAAAATATTTACGGCTTTTCTATGAAGTGCATAGACTTTACCTCTCATTTTTGTGACAAATATAAAATTCTGAATAAAATTTGCTCTAACTCTTGACTTGTGGTCAAATACATGATATAATTCAATAATGGACAATATGATAATTTATGATGGTATTATTGTGAATTTCAGTAAAAAGTAAAACAAAATTGTGTCCTTGATAAAATTAGGAGGATTAATTATGCTCTGCGAGAGATGCCGAAACGAACTTAGCCCGAATGCTGATGTATGTTTGAAATGCGGAACTCCGGTTTCACGCAATGTCGCCGGATTTGAAAACACTATTGAAATAAAACGTGCGTTGAAGTCTATGATGGACCAGTACGGAGATGAAATCATAAAGGATGCAAATAAGTTTATTTCGCTGCTTAANGATTTTATCCCTGAGTACGAAAAGGAACGCAGACTTCTCAGAAANATGCTTCAGTCCGGCGTNCTTGCAAATATGCTCAGAGAAAGTGAACAGCNGAAGATAGCAATTATGAAAGCAAAGGAATTTATGGTTTCCGAAATGTTCCTTTCAGAAAATGCTGCTGAGTTTGTACTCGTTTGTTTTACATATATGCTCGGCTGGGATTATGTTTCCCAACTTACCGAACAGAAAAAGTCTGAACCGGCAACAACAGGTACTTCAGGCACAGCTNCTTCCGACAAAAAGNACAGTNCTAAAAAACCGCCTATGCCATTTGATTTGAACATGAAAGTTTTCAGACCGGCAGATGCAGCAAGATACAGACTTAAAGGTACTGTAAAAATTCCCGAAGGATATACCAAACTTGACAGTTTCGCTTTCGATGGATTCGGATTTATGAAAGCTATCGAACTTCCTTCAACCCTTGTTTCAATAGGAGAATACGCTTTTTCAGAGTGCAAGAGACTTAAAAGCGTCGAACTTCCCGAAACCCTTAAAGTACTTAAACAGGGTGCATTCAGTCAGTGCGGTAAGCTTGCTATGGTAAAACTTCCCGAAGGTGTGCTTGAAATTGAAGACAGTACGTTTTCTTTCTGTCACAGCCTTGAAATAATAGATATTCCGTCAACTGTAAGCAGTATAGGAGCAGGAGCATTCTCCGGCTGCGAAAAACTCCGGAAGCTGTTTCTTTCGGAAAATATAAAGTTTATAGAGGAGGGTGCATTCTCATACTGTACAGCTCTTACAATACGCTGTTATGAGAATTCTTATGTTCACCGCTACTGTCTCAGCAATGGTCTTAAAGTTGAAACAGTTGCAAAGGGAACTCCTTTCGGCAAATAAAATTCATAACAATAAACTCAGAAAGGAATGATATGAGTGGTAGAACTTAAAATCGGCGAACAAGTTGAAATGGAGTACGGCGGTGCTGCAACGGTAAAGAAAATACTCGGTAGCGGCGGACAGGGTATAGTTTATCTTGTTGACTTCAACGGCATGGATTATGCTCTGAAGTGGTATGACATTGACAAAATCAAGAATGCAAGGGCTTTCCGTAAAAATATTGAAAACAATATAAAGGACGGTGCACCGAGTGAAAAGTTTCTCTGGCCAAAGTACCTTACAAAAGAAAACAGTGAAGGTACTTTTGGGTATATAATGGACCTTCGTCCGCAGGGATATGATTCATTTGTGGATATTCTCAATACATACAGACTGGATATTGATGAACTTACAGGACGTGCAACAAAATCGTCCGTACAGTTTTCAAGCCTTCATTCAATGGTTACTGCTGTAATAAATATCGTAAACGCTTTCAGACAGCTCCACAGAGCAGGAAAGAGTTATCAGGACTTGAATGACGGCGGTTTCTTCATTAATGTCAATACCGGTGATATTCTTGTCTGCGACTGTGATAACATCGCTCCGGACGGAAGTAACTTCGGTATCGGCGGTAAACCCGGATATATGGCTCCGGAAGTTGTAAGAGGAATTGCAAAGCCTAATGTTCAGACCGATAAATATTCACTTGCAGTCGTTCTTTTCAAGCTTCTTTTCAGAGGTGACCCAATGGAGGGTGAAAAGGTTGTGAAAGACGTTTGTCTCACAGAAACGTCTGAACTCAAACATTACGGACAGCAGGCAGTTTTTGTGTATGACCCTGATGATACCTCAAACCGTCCCGTAAGAGGTATTCACGACAATGTAATAAAGTTCTGGAGAATCTATCCTGCATATGTCCGTGAGGCTTTTATACGCTCTTTCACGACAGGTATCAGAGAACCGAACAAGCGTATTATTGAGAACGAATGGCAGAAACTTTTTATAAGACTTCGTTCTGAAATCATTGTGTGTAACTGCGGAAGAACTAATTTCACTTCAATGTTTGAGAAAGTGGACGACGCTTCATATAGGTGTCCGAAATGCAGTGCGGAATTTGTAAGTCTTTCATTTAGTAACCGTGATTACCGTATACCGCTTTATGTCGGAAGCAGGTTCTATGAATGTGAAATAGACCCGAAATCAGATGATTTCCAGAAAGTAGCAGGCGAACTTGTTGAGAACAAGCTTAAGCCTGGTATGCTCGGAATAAAGAACAGTTCAGAAAAAGTGTGGCGTGTTAAAATGCCGGACGGTATTTTCTACGATATAGCTCCCGGAAAAGGTTTCCCGCTCTGGAAAGGTCTGGAAATTGATTTCGACGGAGTAAATGCACATATTTAAGCCATGAATGTGGTTATGCTGCAATTGCAGTTGTCAATGGATATGAAAGGGAGTATGTAAATTATGAGCAAAGACATAAATAAAAAAAATGATACTGAATTAAAAAAAGCAGGCAATACGGACGAAGATTTTGACAATATGCTTGACTTTGACGATGACGACCCACTTAGTGCGACGAGTGTTTCTAAAAAAAGTCTTGTAATATTTTTCCTTATAGATACATCAGGAAGTATGAAAGGCACTAAAATGGGTGAGCTTAATACCGTTATGGAGGAGCTTATCCCTGAAATCCGCCGTGTGGGTGAAGCCGATACGGACGTTAAAGTTGCTGTTCTTACTTTTTCAAACAGCGTTATGTGGATGTATTCCGAACCTGTTTCTATCGAGGATTTTGAATGGACACGTCTCAGGGCAGACGGCGTTACAAGTATGGGCGAGGCTTTCAGAGAGCTTTCTATAAGAATGTCAAGAAACAGTTTTCTCAGCTCTCCGTCTCTTTCGTTCGCACCTGTTATATTCCTTATGACAGACGGATATCCGTCGGACGATTATAAGTCGGGTCTTGAAGCACTTCAGAAAAACAGCTGGTATAAATTTGGTCTTAAGGCTGCTCTCGGAATCGGCAAGGAAGCTAACGACGATATGCTTGCCGAATTTACAGGCACAAAGGACACTGTTGTCCACGCTTATTCGGGTGGACAGCTTGCACAGATGATTAAGATTATCGCTGTTACTTCATCACAAATCGGAAGCAAGAGCATGACTCTTTCTGATGATACAAACCATGAACTCAGTTCTCAGGACGTTTATGCAGCAAAGCAGAAAATGCTCGGTCAGCAGATTCAGGAACTGGTTAAATCTCAGGATTATTCGGATACTGTTCCTTTCGATACAGGCTGGTAATCTTNTTATGTNTTACCGAAAGNNGNGCTTATAAATGTTANATGGTTTTTGCCATACCGTTATCGGNGCAAGTCATATAACNAGCGGAACTGTATGTCNGNACACGTCGGTTTTCAAAGTGTANNATNATTACGGANNCGCNGTTGTTGCGGACGGTCATGGAAGCAAGAAGCATTTCAGAAGCGATAAAGGCTCTGAAATGGCTGTAACTGCTGCACTCGATACGGTTAAGGATTTTTACAAAGACCCTGATGCCTTTGAGGAAAGTTTTTTTAATGACCCCGAAAATCTGATTAAAAAAATGGAAAAAAATATTATTTCACGCTGGAACAGGCTTGTGATACATCATTATACCCATAATCCGTATACCGACAAGGAAAGAGAACCCTTTACAGAAAAGGAATTTAAACGCCTTAAGGTTGAAACAGTTTACGGAACAACCCTTATAGTAGCAGTTATGGGAAGAAAGTTTACTTTCGGCACACAGATAGGTGATGGCAGCCTTGTACTTATATGTGAGGACGCTGCTGCCGAAATGCCTATTGCCTATGAAGAATCAGCCCCTGCAAATCTCACTGCATCTATGTGCAACAGTCAGGCTATAAATTATTTTAACAGCTTTTATACGTTCGATGAAAAACCGATAGCGGTCTTTGTTTCAACCGACGGACTTTATACTTCGTTTAAAAGTGATGAGGATTTTCTGGATTATCACAGTATACTTGCAAGTCAGCTTATAAACATAGATGCTTTCAGTCCTTCTATAAGAAAGAATCTTTCAAAAAGGTCGCACTGCGGAACTCAGGACGATACTTCGCTTGCCTGTGTGTTTGACAAGGACATTCTGTCCGAAAAACAGGAAGAACTGAAAGAACAGGTTGAAGTGAACAAAATCCACGCTTCAATGCGTAAAGCTGAACATAAGGCGAAAATAGAAAAGCAAAGGCTTAAAAACTCAATGAATAATGCACTGTATGACGAGGAGTTAGACGAATAGAATAAGGAGCAGTTATGGAAAATACGTCAAATAAAAAAAATATTCCGGCACTTGTCATATGTATAATATTGTTTATTGCACTGGCTGTAATTCAGAGAAAGGTCAATCTTTCTCAGATAAACGGCATTATCGCACAGTTTCATGTTATGATTTCAATAGTGCTTGTACTTACAAACCGCAAAACAGGATTTCTGGTAGGTACAATACTTAATGTCCTGAATCTTGCAATGGCTGTATTTGCGGTTGTTATGGGCGGGCAGAAACAGGCAATGCCGTCAATTGCAATTTCAGCCTGTACAATTGTGACCATTGCTGTTATCTATAATTATATAAACAAGAATGACAAAATGCACAACGAACTTATGGAAAAGTATGAGCAGGAAATTGAAACAAGACGAGTTCTTCAGGAAAAGGACGAGGTGCTTTCTTATCTTGCTTACTATGACAGACTTACTCAGATGCCCAACAGACATCTTTTTATGGAAAATCTTGAAAAGAATGTCACTGAGAATAAGCAGTGTGCTGTTATCTGTATAAATCTTGATGATTTCAGAAAAATAAACGACAGTTTTGGTGTCGCTGCCGGTGATGAGATGATTAAGACTTATGCTGAAAGAATAGAATCAATTGTGGGTGAAAGTAACTTTGCCGCAAGAATTTCCGGAGATGAATTTGGAATAATTCTCGGACCTGAAAACAACAATCAGGACGTTATTGATTTTGTGGGAAGGATACAGGGCGTTTTCAGTGAACCGATAAACATAGACGGCAGAGGGATTGGTGTTTCATCAAGTATAGGAATAGCAATGTTCCCAAAAGACGCAGGAAATGCCGAAGATATTCTGAGCTGTTCTGAAAAGGCTATGTTCATGTCAAAGAACAACGGAAAAAACAAAGTCTGTTTCTATAGTCCGGTTGTCTGATGATTTTTTCATGTTCCGGCATGGAACATGAAAACTGCATTATTCCGAAATATGCAATGAAAGGATATTGGTATTAATATGGAATCAGTTGAATTATACAACAAGGCAGTCCTGCTTATTGAAGAAGTCAGGAAAGTCAGCTTACAGACGGCTGATGAAAAAGATGCTTCTGTATGCGTTATTGTCACCAGTAACAATGAAATCTGTGCAGGCGTTACGGGTCTGAAAATCAGCGACGGCAAAGTATCGAAAGCTTGTTCTGAATATAATGCTATTATGTCGATGATTGCATCCGGCTGTGTTACTGCCGAAAAAANGATANTAGTTTCCTGTGCAGACGGAAGNGTCTGTNGTCCGTGCGGAGANTGCATTGATANGCTTTGCAGGGTAGACGAAAAGAATGCCCAGTGTGAAATTGCTGTTTCAGCAGAAAGCTCGGTAAAGGCTTTTGAACTGAANAACAGTACTGATACACCAGTATTTTCCGNGGAATNACCAGTATTTTCCGANGAATCACCAGTAGTTTCTGAGGAATTACCAATGGTTTCCGAAGAATCACCGGCGGTTTCACTGTCTGAAAATATTCCTGCTTTTTCGTCTGAACCTGTAAGCGAAAATCTGAGTTTTGAGGAAAAATTCGGATTTGATTTTGATGACACTCCTGCTACTCCTGTACCTACTCTTGCAAACCAAACAGAATCACAACCTGTTTATCAGCAGACTACAGCAAGTGTACCTGAACAGAATAATTCTTTTCAGTTTATGGAACAGTATCAGTCCGGCGGTGTACAGCAGAATATGGGTGGACAGTTTGTACAGCCGAATTTTCAGCCGTATTCACAGAATATGCAGAATAATTATCCTCAGCAGCCACAGGGTTATCCGCAACCGCAGATGTACTCCGGTCAGATGCAGCAGAGCGGAATGAATCCGCAGTTTATTCAGCCAAATATGCAGCAGCCCTATTTACAGAATATACAGCAGCCCTATTCACAGAATATACAGCAGCCGTATTCACAGAATATGCAGGGGGGATATCCTCAGCCTTATAGTCAGCCGGTAAATCCGTCTGTGAATCAGGGTAATTTCCCTTCAAATGCAAATCCTTATTATCAGCAGCAGATAAACAGTCAGCCGCTTCAGAATGTATACCCTAATCAGTCTTCATTGCCTACAGCAAGTCCTTATCAGAGTAGTGTCAATATGAGTGTTTCACAGCCTCTTACTTCCGTCACGCTTTCAGGAGAGGGAAAATCAAAGTTCAGACAGCGTCTCAGCAAATTTATGAGTGACGACGATATGCCTGTTTCTTCAGTAAGCAAAGAGGACGGTATATCAAAGAGCGACATAAAAAAACAGGCTCGTGACAAGAAAAAAATGGCTAAGGTAAATGCTGATTTCAAAAAGCGTATGAAAGACCTCGGATATTAATATAAGACTCTCCGTTTTTCAGCGGAGAGTTTTTTGCGGATTTTTTTAAAAAGCTATTGGAATATTTGTTGTTTTGTGTTATAATGGAATAAATATAATCTTGGAGGTAATTTATGCGAATACGTCATAAACCGTGGGCAAAGCCCGAACTTGAGGCTTGTCCTTTCTATATACCGAATCCGCAGGAGCATAAAGGCGAATGGTGTTCTGTTTTCAGTGAACCGGAAAAACCGCTTTATGTTGAACTCGGCTGCGGAAAGGGTGGATTTATTTCACAGACAGCACCTGCACACCCCGAAATAAATTTCGTCGCTATGGACATAAAAAATGAAATGCTTGTCCTTGCAAAAAGAAAACTGGAAGAATCCTATCAGAAAGAAAATAAATCCCCCGACAATGTACGCATAGCAATTCAGAATATTGAAAGACTTGACACAGCGTGGGACGAAAATGACCGTGCGGACAGAATTTATATAAATTTCTGCAATCCATGGCCTAAGAAAAAACACAAAAAACGNCGTCTTACACNNACGAGACAGTTACTTANCTATAAAAAATTTCTNAAAGGTGNAATATGGTTCAAGACCGACGACGACGAACTTTTTGAGGAATCTTTTGAATATTTCAAAGAGGCAGGTTTTGTTATAAAATTCAGAACGTATGACCTGCACAGTGAGAGCGGAATTGAAAATTTCGTGACAGAACATGAAAAAATGTTTACCGACGAGGGAAAGAAAATAAAGTTTCTTATTGCTGAACCCGTAAAGGAGTAATTTATGGAGTATGAAAAAAATACAGGAAANTTTTCTTTTGGTTTCGGAACTGCAAGAACGGCAGGTGTCGGTAAAATTTCAGATATACAGAAAATACAGGCAAAAAATTCAAAGAAAGCAATTGCGAAAAAAGCCGTTACCGCCGGATTGCAGGCCATGGCGACTGTTGCTGTTATCGGACTGAAAATACGTTTTTCCGGAAAAAACAGGAGGGATTAAATTGGATTCAATTCTTATAAAAAATATACGTGCTGTTGACAATGAAAGNGACAGAATAACAGATGTCTTTATAGAGAACGGAAAAATNTCTCATATAGATAAAAATATTGATGTTAAATCCGACCGCATTATTGACGGAACAGACCTTGTACTTATGCCGTCGCTATTTGATATGCACGTTCATTTACGTGACCCCGGTTTCACTCACAAAGAAGATGTTTTAACAGGTTGTTCGGCGGCACTTGCGGGAGGTGTTACAGGAGTTCTTGCAATGCCNAACTACAAAACCNCCGTNCGACAATNCGGAAACAATCCGTTNTATTATCGACAANGCAAAAGATACGGGTGTTGANGTTTACCCCGTCGGCTGTATCACTAATGGCATGAACGGCGGTGGACTGTGCGACTATGAAGCACTAAAAAATGCCGGCTGTATCTGTATATCGGACGACGGCAGACCCGTCGAAAATGCCGAGTTTATGCGTCAGGCTCTGGAAAAATCAAATGAAAACGGTCTGCTTGTCGCATCACACTGTGAGGATTTGAGTATAATAAACGGCGGTATAATGAACAAGGGTAAAACGTCCGAAAAACTCGGTGTAAAGGGCATGGACAGAGCATCTGAGGACTATATTACCGCAAGGGAAATTATACTTGCGTCGTCAGTTAATGCAAGGATTCACATATGTCATGTAAGCACGGAGGGAAGTACTGCAATTATAAAATTTGCTAAATCAAGGGGTGTTAAAGTCACCTGTGAGACTGCACCTCATTATTTCCTGCTTACTGACGAACTTCTTGAAAAGCGTGATGCAGATTACAGAATGAATCCGCCATTGAGAACGCCCGAAGATGTCAGGGCAATTATCGAGGGTATAAAGGACGGCACTATTGACTGCATAATCACAGACCACGCTCCCCATGCTGCCGAAGAAAAAGCTGATTTTGAAAAAGCACCAAACGGTGTTGTCGGACTGGAAACTTCACTTGCTGCGACACTTACGGCACTTTATCATACAGGTGAAATAACTTTGCAGAAAGTCGTTGAACTCATGTGCGTAAATCCACGAAAGATACTCGGTCTTGAAGTACCGGAGATTTCGGAGGGAAAAACCGCCGACCTTGTGATTGCGGACATCAACAGAAAGTGGACTGTAGAACCCGAAAAACTTCATTCAAAGTCACAAAATACCGTGTTCAAGGGTATGACTTTCACGGGTAAACCTCTTATGACAATCTCAAAGGGTGTTATAAGATACGAAAATTTATAAAGAGAGGAAAGATTTATTATGTCATTCGACAGACTTATTGAAAAAATTATTGAAATGAAAAACCCGACCGTAGTCGGACTTGACCCGAAGCTTGAATATGTTCCGGCATATATCCAGAGACGTTATCTTGAGGACGACGGCGGAACTCTCAAAGCTGCCGCAAAGGCTATTTTTGCATTCAATCAGGCAATTATTGACGAAATTCATGATATAGTACCTGCAATCAAGCCACAGGCAGCTTACTATGAAATGTATGGTCACTATGGGATAAAGGCTCTTGAAAAGACTATCCGCTATGCGAAACTTAACGGAATGTTTGTAATCACAGACGGCAAAAGAAACGATATCGGTGCAACTATGGAAGCATACACAAATGCACATCTCGGTACTGTAAAGGTATGTGACAACGAAATAGAACCGTTTGCGGCAGACGCACTTACAGTCAATGGTTATCTCGGTACGGACGGAATAGAACCGTTGCTTAAAATCTGCCGTGAAAAAGACAAGGGCATATATGTACTTGTAAAGACTTCAAATAAGTCAAGCGGTGAGATTCAGGACAGAAAGCTGGAGGACGGTACGCCGATTTATGCACTTATGGGTGATATGTGTGAAAGATGGGGTGCTGATACTGTAGGAAAATACGGTTATTCAGCAGTCGGTGCAGTAGTCGGTGCTACATATCCGGAACAGCTTACAGAACTCAGAAAGAGACTTCCACACACAATGTTTCTTGTCCCTGGTTACGGCGCACAGGGGGGCGGTGCAGAAGGTCTTAAAGGCGGTTTTGACGAAAACGGTTTGGGTGCTATCGTAAACTCATCAAGAGCGGTTATGTGTGCTTACAAGAAAGAGGGCTGCGACGAAAGAGACTTTGCTAAGGCTGCACGCCGTGAGGCTATCAGAATGAGAGACGACATCTGCTCATATATCAATCTCAAATAAGGAGGATTTTATGTATACATTCAGAAATGCCACTGACGAGGAAAGAAAAAACGGTATTCCGACAAGTTATGGTGACTGGATTTATGATAATCAGTCGAGAGAAGAAAAGTATGCGTTGTTTTTCGGTAAGGTCAGGAAACTTTTCGGCGTGAATGACAGCATAAGTGATGACTGGGAAAATATGTACCATTATTTAATTACCGCAGAGGACGAAAACAGCAACAAGTTATATTTTTTAATATATGGCAACAGTCCGGCAATTGGTGTGCCGTACAGCGGAGAATTAACGCCGGATTACAAACAGGCAAAGACGGAACTTCTTGAACTTATCGAAAACACTCTCCCTGCTGACTATGTGTGGGAAGGCTGTTATTATGATATTCCTGTAAACATAAAATATACTGTAAAAAATGGCGTTGCTTATGTGGAGAGAGAATTTCCGGAAGATTTTGAGTAATTAAAATAAATTTACAGAATCAGAATTTGCTGATTTTTAAAACGCTTCAACGGCGGTTTTACAATGGCGTGAGACCGCTATGAATATATCTATACACAAGTGAAAGGAATGATAAAATTGTCATTATTTAACCAAAGCGAAAAAGCTTACCTTATGCTTGCCAACGGGCAGGTATTTGAGGGGAAAAGTCTGGGTGCTAAAGGTACAGTTATAGGCGAGGTTGTTTTTACAACAGGTCTTACAGGATATCAGGAAACGCTTACAGACCCCAGTTACTACGGACAGATTGTAACGCAGACTTTCCCGCTTATCGGAAACTACGGTGTTAATCATGAGGACAATGAATCTGCAAAGTCTTACGTAAGCGGTTATATTGTAAGGGAGGGGTGCGGTGTTCCTTCAAATTTCAGATGTGAGGGTAATATCAGAGATTTCCTTTCAGAAAATAATATAGTCGGTATATGCAATATCGACACAAGAAAGCTCACAAGAATTATTCGTGAAACAGGTGTTATGAACGGCGTTATTACTACTGAAAACGTTTATGACAAAAAAGACGAACTTCTTGAAAAAGTCTGTGCCTTTGAAGTAAAGGACGCTGTAAGGAATGTTACAAACAGTGAAATTCTTACATATACCGAAGAAAATCCGAAATACAGGGTTGTGCTTTTTGATTTCGGATATAAGAGAAATATCCGTCAGGAACTTGTAAAGCGTGGTTGTGAAGTCATAGTAGTTCCGGCAAACACGACGGCTGAAAAAGTAAATGAACTTAATCCGGACGGTATAATGTTCTCAAACGGTCCGGGAAATCCTGCTGAAAACGTTGAGATTATTGAGAATATAAAGGAAATTCAGAAACTGGGTATATCAATTTTCGGCATCTGTCTCGGTCATCAGCTCATGGCACTCGCCAACGGTGGAAAAACTGAAAAGCTTAAATACGGTCACAGAGGTGCAAATCAGCCTGTTATTGACCTCGAAAGTGGTCTTACCTATGTAACAAGCCAGAATCACGGATATGCTGTTATAGGTGAAAGTATTCCGGCAGAAGTCGGACACGTTTCGCATATAAACGCAAATGACAAGNCCNGCGAGGGTATNAGGTACACTGCTGTAAACGCTTTTACTGTTCAGTTTCACCCCGAAGCTCANGGAGGTCCTCTCGATACGGCATATCTGTTTGACGAGTTTGTCAAGACTATGGAAAGTGAGGTAAGATAATTANGCCACTCAGAAAGGATATAAAAAGGGTTCTTGTAATCGNTTCAGGANCTATTGTAATCGGANAGGCTGCCGAATTTGACTATGCNGGCACACAGGCTTGCCGTGCGTTGAAACAGGAGGGACTTGAAGTAATTCTTATAAACTCCAACCCTGCTACAATCATGACCGACAAGGCTATGGCAGACAAAGTATATATCGAACCCCTTACACTTGACGTTGTAAAGAGAATTATTGAAATTGAAAAGCCTGACAGCGTTCTTTCTACTCTCGGTGGACAGACAGGTCTTACGCTTTCCATGCAGTTGGCAGCAGAAGGTTTTCTTGAATCTCACGGTGTGAAACTTCTTGGTGCAGACCCTGAAACAATCCACAAGGCAGAGGACAGACAGGCTTTCAAGGATACTATGGAGAAAATCGGTGAACCATGTATACCGTCCAAGGTAGTGGAAACGGTTGATGACGCTGTTGATTTTGCAGAAGTAATCGGCTACCCCGTTATAGTACGTCCGGCGTTTACTCTTGGTGGTACGGGTGGAGGTATTGCACAGAATGAAGAAGAACTCCGTGATATCTCCACTAACGGTTTAAGACTTTCACCTATTACACAGGTACTTATTGAGAAATGTATAAGTGGTTGGAAAGAAATAGAATTTGAAGTAATACGTGACGCAAAAGGCAACGTTATAACAGTATGTTCTATGGAAAATTTCGACCCTGTAGGTGTTCACACGGGTGACAGTATAGTCATTGCTCCTGCGGTAACGCTTACTGACCGTGAATATCAGATGTTGCGTACTGCCGCAATAAACATCATCAAGGAACTTAAAGTAGAGGGTGGCTGTAACTGTCAGTTTGCACTTCACCCGACAAGTTTTGAATATGCGGTTATTGAAGTAAATCCCCGTGTATCACGTTCTTCTGCACTTGCGTCAAAGGCTACAGGTTATCCGATTGCAAAGACAGCCGCAAAAATTGCCATAGGTTACACTCTTGACGAGATTATAAATCAGGTTACCGGAAAGACTTACGCTTGTTTTGAACCGGCTCTTGACTATGTGGTTGTTAAATTTCCGAAGTGGGCATTTGACAAGTTCGTATATGCAAAAAGAACTCTCGGAACTCAGATGAAAGCTACTGGTGAGGTAATGGCGATAGGTACAAGTTTTGAGCAGGCTATGATGAAAGCTGTACGTTCAATTGAGCTGGGACTTGACACAATGAATCTCAGAAAGCTTGAAAAATATTCGACTGACGAAATCCGTGAAAAGCTTCACGTTGTTGATGATGAACGCTCTTTTGTGGTGTTCGAGGCTCTTAAACGTGGCATAACTCCGGAAGAAATTCATGATATAACCATGATTGACAACTGGTTTCTGTATAAACTTCTCAATCTTGTTGAACTGGAAAAATGGCTTGCCGACGGTGAACTTACAGAAGATAAGTATAATACGGCAAAGCAGTACGGTTATCTTGACAGCACTATTGAAAGAATTTCCGGTCAGAAATGTCCTCTCCGCAGACGTGCGGTATTTAAGATGGTTGATACGTGTGCAGGAGAGTTCAAGGCTGAAACACCGTATTTCTATTCAACTTTTGACGACGAAAACGAAGCCGCTGAATTTATTGAACATCAGAACTCCGGTAAGAAAAAAGTTATAGTATTCGGTTCAGGACCTATCAGAATCGGTCAGGGTATTGAATTTGACTACTGTTCGGTACACTGTGTATGGACACTTAAAGAACTCGGTTACGAGGCGGTAATATGCAATAACAATCCCGAAACCGTTTCTACTGATTTTGACACGGGTGACAGACTGTATTTTGACCCACTCACAAAGGAAGATGTTGAGTCAATAATTGAGACGGAAAAGCCTTACGGAGTAGTTGTACAGTTCGGCGGACAGACTGCTATAAAACTTACACGTCACTTGTCGGACATGGGAGTAAATATACTTGGTACGTCGGCAGACATGATTGACGCTGCTGAGGACAGAGAACGTTTTGACGAAATACTTGAAAAGTGTGGTATTCCACGTCCGCAGGGTCATACAGTCATGACTACGGAAGAAGCTGTAAACGCTGCTGAAAGTCTCGGATATCCGGTACTTCTCAGACCGTCATATGTTCTCGGCGGTCAGAATATGATTATAGCANATNCCAAAGCGGANGTTATTGAGTANATGGGAATTATCACAAGTCATATGANTGAAAATCCCGTACTTATTGATAAGTATATGATGGGTACTGAAGTTGAGGTAGACGCTATCTGTGACGGTGAAGATTTCCTTATTCCCGGAATTATGGAACATATCGAACGTGCCGGCGTTCATTCGGGCGACTCGATTTCAATATATCCTGCACAGCATCTTTCTGAAAGAATCAAGNGAATAATTGTTGAGTACANGAGAAAACTTTCAAAGGAACNCAATGTAATCNGNCNTGTAAATATACAGTATGTTGTGTATAATCACGAAGTTTATGTTATTGAGGTTAACCCACGTTCTTCAAGAACTGTTCCATATATAAGCAAGGTAACAGGTATACCAATGGTTGACATTGCAACAAAAATAATGTTTGGTGCTAAACTTAAAGACATGGGCTATGAAAGCGGACTTTATCCGGCAGGTGATTACGTTGCAGTAAAAGTACCGGTATTCAGTTTTGAGAAGCTGACGGACGTTGACACAATGCTTGGTCCTGAAATGAAGTCAACAGGTGAGTGTCTCGGAATAGGCAGAAATCTTGAGGACGCCCTTCTTAAGGGACTTATTGCGGCAGGCTTTGACCTTAAACGTGAGGGCGGTGTGCTTATTTCGGTACGTGACACCGACAAGCAGGAAATTTTACCTATCGCCGATAAATTCGAGCGTATGGGATTTGAACTCTATGCGACTTCCGGAACACAGAGTGTTCTTAACAGAAACATGATTGCCGCAAACCTTGTGAGAAAAATTTCCGACGGTGAGCCGAATGTTGTAACGCTTCTTGAAAGTGGAAAAATCAACTATGTTATATCGACTTCCGCAAAAGGCAGACTTCCGGAGCGTGACAGTGTAAAAATGCGTCGTAAGTCAATAGAACGTTCAATTTGCAGTCTTACGGCTATTGACACAGCCAAATCACTTGCAAAGGTTCTTGAATCGGGACGCACTATAAATGATGTTGAACTTGTTGACATAACTGAAATATAATTGCAGTAACTGCCGGATTTTTTGTCCGGCAGTATTTTTATAATGAAAAATTGTCAAATGTACACAAAAAATCTTGTTTTTATGGATTTACAGTAAAATTATAATTGACTGAAATAAAATATAAGAGTATAATAGATATGTTCAGGAAAACTGACGAAGATTAAAAATTATTAACGGAGGAAAAATATGAAAAAGTCCATAAGATTCATTACCGCTTTAATGGTATGTGTGACGGCACTTGCTGTTACTGGTTGTGAAGGAAAAACACCGGAGGATAATTCCGATAAAATTATTGTAGGTACGACGGAAACTACGGAAACAACCGCACAACCGTTAACAGAAGCATTGACAGAACCGCTGACAGAAGAAGTAACAGAATCAACGACGGAAATCAGTACGGATATTTCTGCAAATATTCATAATGATGAATATAAACCCGTTCTGAATGCCTATCATCAGGCATATATTGACGGTAACGCAAATGCTGTATATGCACTTTTCTGTCCCGATGAAATAGCAGCTTTTGATGTGTATATGAAAGATTATCTGAGAAACAATCTCGGTGAGGACGAAAAAACACTCAGCAAAATCTTCACAAAAGAAAGCGTTATTTCTGCAATAAACGGGTCTGTAAAGAATATTCATGACATTATGGAAAGCTATGGTGAANCAGTCAATGATACANNGTCAATAAATATTGATGAAACTACTATTGAACATTATTCTGCCGATGAACTCGCTTCAATNAATAAGGAACTNGGAATTAATGTTACAGACGGTTATATCTNTGAAATTCCTTTTTACAAGAATAATGTGAANGANGAAGTATTTGTGGCTGAANCTNNATCAATATTGCAGATTGACNGAAAATGGTACATAAGCTACAGTGCTGCGTTTGACAGACTTATTGAATTTATGAATATTGAGTTTTAAGAATAATCAGATTTATGTGTCATAAGGAGAANTATGAAANAACNGCTTGTATATNTTAANAATTATAAGAAAGAACTTATATTCGGACCTTTTTTCAAACTGCTTGAAGCTATATTTGAATTAATAGTTCCGTATGTAATGGCAAAGATAATTGACAAGGGCATAGCAAATAACGATACCGGCTATATACTGCGTATGTCGGGAATTATAGTACTTCTGGGATTCTGTGGACTTGCTTTTGCACTTACGTGTCAGATTCTTGCGGCAAAATGTGCCTACGGTTTCGGCACGGAACTCCGCACCGCACTTTATAAGCATATAAATTCACTTTCCTACAGCAGTATTGATAAAGTTGGTACTGCCTCGCTTGTTAACCGTCTTACAAATGACTCAAACACAGTACAGAACGGTGTAAATATGTTTATCAGACTTGCGACACGTTCCCCGTTTCTTGTAATAGGTGCAATGGTAATGGCTATGCGTACAGACTTGAAATTGTCTCTTATATTTCTGATTGTAGCAGTTATTACGACAATAGTTATAGTTTCTGTGATGCACAAGACCGTCCCTATGTATAAGACTACTCAGAAAAATCTTGACAGAGCGTCACTTCTTACCCGTGAAAATTTAGAGGGTACAAGAGTTATCAGGGCATTTTCAAGACAGAAAGAGGAAATGGAAGATTTCGGA
The DNA here is from genome assembly GCA_009177225.1 of Clostridia bacterium. GTDB lineage: Bacteria > Bacillota > Clostridia > Oscillospirales > Ruminococcaceae > Ruminococcus. The sequence goes on along the minus strand of WFLZ01000043.1, from coordinate 2,723 downwards.
AAGTCGGTTGACGACATAGCAGTAAGTTCAATAGCGGTGGGAAGAATATCGTCAATACTGAATCCGTTTTCATTCATGGTTATGAATCTTGGTATAGTAGCAATAATGTGGTTCAGTGGTATAAGAATTGATACAGGTCATCTTACACAGGGGGAACTGACAAAGCTCGTAAACTACATGACCCAGATATTGCTTGCTTTGATAGTCCTTGCAAATCTTATTGTGACGTTTACAAAGGCTTTTGCTTCTGCCAACCGTATAAGCGAAGTTTTTGACATTGAACCTGAAAAATCCGGCGGTAATGAAAAGCCTGCTGACCACAGGAACAGTGAAAATATTCTTGAATTTAGAAATGTTTCTTTTGCTTATGAAACAGCCGGAGACTGTTCTGTGAAGAATATTTCCTTTATTCTTAAAAGAGGGGAAATGCTTGGTATTATAGGCGGTACGGGAAGTGGTAAGTCCACTCTTGCAAACCTCATACCGTGCTTTTATCGTGCGACAGAGGGCAATATACTTGTATCAGATGTTGATGTGTATAATTATGATTTTGACGCTCTCAGACAGTCAATAGGTATAGTTTCCCAGAAAGCAGTTTTGTTTACTGGAAGTATCAGGGATAATATGCGTTGGAAAAAGTCTGACGCGACCGACGAGGAAATAATATCTGCTCTTAAAACCGCACAGGCGTGGGAATTTGTAAGTAAAATGCCCGACGGACTTGATACGGGAATTTCACAGGGCGGCAAAAATCTTTCAGGTGGACAGAAACAGAGAATTTCAATAGCCCGTGCAATTGTCGGAAATCCTGATATACTCATTCTTGACGATTCTACAAGTGCTTTGGACTATGCAACAGACCTTGCACTTCGTAAGTCGCTTAAAAAAGATATACCCGATACCACTGTTATCATGATTTCACAGCGTACCACTTCTCTTAAAGATGCTGATAAAATTATTGTCATGGACGACGGTGAAACTGTCGGAATCGGTACACATGAAGAACTTCTTGAAAACTGTGAAATATACAGAGAGATTTATAAGTCACAGATGAACGAAAAGGAGGGCAATTAAGATGTTCAGTACTCTTAAAAGGGTGATTTCCTATGCCCGTCCCTATATAGCTTATCTGATAAGTACTNTAATATNTGCGGTTTTAGGCGTAGGNCTTTCGCTTTTAGTACCNGTATTTATAGGTGATGCTGTTGACTGCTGTATATATAAGGGCAGTGTTGACTTTGCTGACCTCAGAAAAATTGTCATTGAACTTGCTGTTATAGTCATAGCAAGCGGTATTTTCCAGTGGATTATGAGTTTGTGTACAAATAAACTTGCTTTTCTGACTATACGTGACTTACGTGCGGATATTTTCAACAAGCTTNAAAGAGTTCCGCTGAAATATATNGACGGNNACACNAAAGGNGAACTGACAAGCCGTGTTATAAATGACATTGAAATTATTTCTGACGGTCTTTTACAGGGATTCACACAGTTTTTCAGCAGTATCATGACTATTGCCGGAACACTTATTTTTATGATGTTCATCAATTTCCGCATTGCACTTGTGGTGGTAATCATGACACCGCTGTCATTCATAGCCGCATCTAAAATCACAAAAGCGTCTCATAATTCGTATATGAAACAGTCGAAACTCAGGGGCGACATGGTGGGACTTGCCGAAGAAATGGCAGGAAATCAGAAAATAGTCAAGGCTTTTGTATATGACAAGCGTGCGGAGGGACGTTTTGACAAGATAAATAATGATTATGGAAAAATCGGTGTAAAAGCTACTTTTTTCAGTTCGATAACAAACCCCGTGACACGTTTTGTAAACGGTATGATTTATGCCGCAGTCGGACTTCTCGGCTCACTTGGTGTAATCGGTTCTGTTGGATTTGTCGGAACTATGACCGTCGGTAAACTTACAAGCTTTCTGTCATTCTCTAACCAGTATACAAAGCCATTTANTGAAATATCTGGTGTTTTTGCGGAATTGCAGAATGCCGTTGCGTCTGCACANNGGGTTTTTGNCGTNCNCGGTGAGGAAGANGTTCCGGACGATTCCGACAAGGAAAAAATGTCTCACTGTACAGGTACACTCCGTTTTGAAAATGTCAGCTTTTCCTATAATCCGGAAGTAAAGCTGATTCAGAATTTCAGTCTTGACGTTAAATCAGGTCAGAAAGTTGCTATAGTCGGACCTACGGGTTGCGGAAAATCGACGATTATTAATCTTCTGCTTAGATTTTACGACATAAACAGCGGAAGTATAACAGTTTCCGGAAAGAACATAGACGATATTACCCGTGACAGTCTGCGGAGTCAGTTCGGAATGGTTCTTCAGGAAACTTGGATATTCACCGGAACTGTTGCGGAAAATATTGCCTACGGCGTACCGAATGCGAACCGTGAACAAATTACAGAGGCTGCAAAATCCGTCTACGCTCATGGCTTTATAAAACGTCTGCCGAACGGTTATGATACTGTTATAAGCGAGGAGAGCGGACTTTCTCAGGGACAGAAACAGCTTATATGTATAGCAAGAATCATGCTTATGAATCCGCCAATGCTTATTCTTGACGAGGCTACAAGTTCTATCGACCTGCGAACTGAACACCGTATACAAAAAGCTTTTACTAAACTTATGGAAGGACGTACAAGTTTTATTATTGCACACCGTCTTTCCACTATAAAAAATTCCGACACCATTCTTGTAATGAAAA
>WFLZ01000101.1 GCA_009177225.1 Clostridia bacterium | reverse complement strand
TATATCACAGATAGGCGAAAAAGCCAAGCTCTTGCTTGACTTTTTCGACAGACTGATTCAGTCTTTTAAGACTGAATTTTTTTTATTTTTCTGTTGACAAAATGGAAATAATATGCTATAATGACACTGTCGGTAGCTTAAGTTTAAAGCTCTTTCACCGCATGAAAGCGATACGGTTTTTCCGTCCGGCATTTCCGCATAGTTCAACGTCAGAACAGTCCCCCTGCTAAGGGGAAAAATTACGGTTCAACTCCGTATGCGGATTTTAAATATAAACTTCAAGTCCAAGCCGGACTTTTTTATTTTATATAAGGAGGAATTTTTTTAATGAAAATTGAGACACAGTGTCTGCATGAAGGTTACAAGCCAAAGAACGGCGAACCGAGAGTTGTGCCGATAGTTCAAAGTACAACATATGTATACGATTCTACGGAAGAAGTAGCCGCAGTATTTGACGACCCGACAAAGAGCCTTATTTACTCACGTTTTGAGAATCCCACGACAATGGCAATTGAAGAAAAAATTGCAAAGCTGGAGGGTGGTATCGGTGCTATGTGTACAAGTTCCGGACAGGCTGCAACGCTTCTTGCAATTCTCAATATTTGTAAAGCCGGTGACAGTATTGTAAGTACACCCGAAATTTATGGCGGTACTATCAATCTTTTCTCGTTCACGCTGAAAAAGCTTGGTATTGAGTGTATATATATTGACCCTAACGCAAGCGATGAAGAAATAAGCAAGTCGTTCAAGGCAAACACTAAAGCGGTATTTGGTGAAACCATAGCAAATCCTGCTCTTACTGTACTTGATATAGAGAAGTTTGCAAGAATCGCACACGCTCATAATGTTCCGCTTATAGTTGACAATACATTTGCAACGCCAATACTTTGCAGACCTATTGAATTTGGTGCTGATATTGTAATTCATTCAACAAGTAAATATATGGATGGTCATGCAGTACAGACAGGCGGTGTAATTGTTGACAGCGGTAACTTTGACTGGGCAAACGGAAACTTCCCCGACTTTACAGAACCCGACGAATCATACCACGGAATTTCATATATAAAGGCTTACGGAAAATCAGCATACATAACTAAGGCAAGAATGCAGTTAATGCGTGACTTCGGCTGTTATCCGGCTGCACATTCATCATTCCTGCTCAATCTCGGACTTGAAACCCTCGCAGTAAGAATGAAGCAGTACTGTGAAAACGCTATGAAAGTTGCTGAATACTTTGAGAAGTCGGACAAAGTTGAATCTGTTATATATCCGGGTCTTGAATCAGACAAAGGATACAAACTTGCACAGAAATATCTCAGCGGTTGCAGTGGTGTAATATCTTTTGTAATCAAGGGTGGCAGACCTAATGCTATAAAATTCATGGACAGCCTTAAACTTGCGTCAAACGAGGTACACGTTGCAGATATCAGAACCTGTGTTCTTCACCCTGCAAGTGAGACACACCGTCAACTTACGGAAGAACAGCTTGTTGCGGCAGGAATCAACGGTGGTATGATAAGATTTTCATGCGGTCTTGAAAATGTTGATGATATAATTGAAGATATCGAACAGGCTTTTGAAGCTATAGGCTGATTATATTAAATGCGGATAATAAAATTGTCTGCATTTTTTTATTTAAGTACTTGACAAAACGAAAAATATATGTTATTATATATTTATCCTACATGAAAAGTAGTAATTAAATATGAAAGGTATGATAATTATGGGTTATAAATTTGAAACATTACAGGTTCATGCAGGTCAGGAAAGTCCCGACCCTGCCACAGATGCAAGAGCAGTCCCTATTTATGCTACAACATCATATGTTTTTAAGGACTCTGCACAGGCAGCCGGACGTTTTGCACTTACAGAGGGCGGAAATATCTATACAAGACTTATGAATCCGACTTCAGACGTTTTTGAAAAGAGAATTGCAGCACTTGAGGGCGGTGCGGCTGCACTTGCAACTGCATCAGGTTCTGCCGCAATAACATACGCAATACAGAACATTGCAACAGCCGGAGACCACATTGTTTCGTCAACGAACCTTTATGGCGGTACTTATAATCTTTTTGCCAATACCCTTGTTGAACAGGGCTTGACAACAACTTTCGTTAATCCCTCAGACCCCGAAAACTT
>WFLZ01000069.1 GCA_009177225.1 Clostridia bacterium | reverse complement strand
ATATCTTCAAGGTCAATATTTATCAGCATACCGCTTTCACCGCCTGTAACTTTAGGCATTACGCCATTCCACTTCTGAATCTGCTGATATGCAAGTACTTTTGCTGTAAGTGACTTTTCAAGAAGTTCATTAGCATCTGCACGTGCCTGTGCCTCTGCCATAATGGCTTCTGCTTCTGCATTAGCGGCGATTACTTTCTTTTCTGCCTCTGCATTTGCGATAACAATAGCCTGTTCCTGTTCGGTTTTTGTTTTAAGGAGATTCTGTTCTGCAACCTGCTTTGCTTCAATAGCATTATTGAATTCCGCCGAGAAGTCAAAGTTAACTATATTGAATTTTTCTATGTATATACCATAGTCTTTCAGCTTTTTCTCAAGTGATTCCTTTACATTGTCAGCAACCATCTGACGTTCTGTAATAAGCTGTTCAGCGGTATAATTGGCTGTAGCGGACTTGAAGCATTCCTGTACTACCGGAGTTATAAGAATTGTCTGATAGTCAAGACCGACGTTTTTATACATATCAGGTGACTTGTCGGAAGTAAGACGGTAGTTTACAGCAAGTGTACTGCTTACCNATCTNCAAATCCTTTGAAACTGNCGATGCAGGAGNTTNGTANNCNTGAATTTTATTGGACATATTTTNCACTNACTGTACAAACGGTATTNTGAAGTGTGCNCNNTCCTGAAAAGAAGTTGAGGAAACCTTTNCAAGNGTAAGCAGTACGCNGNTNTTACCTGCNGGTACTATCGTAAGTGAAGAAGCACCTATAAGAAGTACAGCAATGCCTATTATTGCCCATTTTACACCTTTGAAATTTCTTTTTATAGAGCCGTCCCTGTTTAATTCATGTATAATTGCCATAAAAAATCTCTCCTTTTCCTGTTACAGCAAGCGGCCTACCCGACCGTTACCGGACGGGATAGCGTCTGCTTTTGCTATGAACACACTAAAAATATGAATTGTTTTTTAATTATTCTGCATTTCGTCAAGGACTACAGTAAGTACCTTGTCCATTTCAGCTTTCAGACACGCACTTCTGTACGCCATAATCATTACAAACATAGCATTGTGGAGTTTGTACTCATCTGAACGGATATGTATTTCATTCGTACACTGTTCAAGTTCACGTCTGATAAGTTTTTTGACGGAATGTGCGTCGAATGCTCCTTCGTCCTCCGCAGTGAAAATAATTCTGCACAGTATATTGTACCANACATCGTNGTCAATTATGTCNTCGGAAGTATCTTCANCGTCGCCGTTTACGTACTCCATAAGTTTGGCGATATCGTCAAGTTTCATGGAATTTCTGAGCATATTTATAAGAAGTATTCGTATAACTTGTTTATGGGAATACTTTTTTCCATGAGTGGCGGCAACCCAGCCACGTTTTATCCAGTTCTGAATTGTTGTACCTGTCAGACCTGTGAGTTTTGAAAGCTGTGAAAGGGTAAGTCCACCTGTTGCGTCGAGTACCGGAGAAACAATAGAAAAAGCTTCGTCTCTTGCCTGTTCGCTGAATTTAAGTGTTGTACCGGGAATATAGCGGTTCATGTTCGTCAACCCCTTTAACGTGATGACATGATTATATCATAAGTTCATATGAACTGCAAATACCGTCTTTTGATAAATTAGACTGATTTTCAGTATTTTTCTGTATTTATTATTGAATTTCTCTTTTTTTCTTAGTTTTTCATAAATATACGCTGTTGGTTATTGTTCATCAATCTTTTTTTGAAAAGCGGTTGAATTTTTCTGTAATTTATGGTATACTGTAAAAAGCAGATTTTTTTAATGTATATTTCGNCATGGCTGTACGCCGTTAANGAACAGTCACCGCNNATGCGGTTGGAGAAAAATATGAANATTTCCTATTTTTTTATAACAATGGCACAGACTGCNGAGGTTGAACAGCCGGGACTTTTTCCTTTTCCTTTCAGTCTGCATCTCGGTTTCTGCTGTATTGCACTGGTATTTTTTGNCNTNCGGTTTATAAAGGAAAAACTACCGTANCAGCTTATAANNGCTGTTGCTATACCGTTTTCCCTTATAATATGGCTTTCCGACAGCAAAACGCTTTTCTATGGTGTCGGAATAGCAGAATTCGTATTTTTGATTGCTGCTTTTGTCACTTCACTGATTTTCAAAACAAAAGAACCTGCTGTTGAAAATGCCGAACCTGTACAGGAAACTGATTCCGAAGAAGAAAAGGAGTAAGTTATGAAAATAGCTGTTTTAGACTGGTACACAGTCAATATAAGCGGTGATATTTCAACATCTGCACTTGAGGAACTCGGTGACGTTAAAATAATTCCCCTTACGTCTCCGGAGGAAACCGCCCGTAATATAGGTGACGTAGAAATTGTACTCTGTAATAAAGTCCTGATTACAAAAGAAGTTATGGACAATTGTCCTAATCTTAAATATATCGGACTTTTCGCAACCGGTTACAATAATGTGGACATAAATTACGCCACAGAAAAGGGTATTACCGTATGTAATGCAGGTTCGTATTCAACGGAAGCGGTTGCACAGCAGACTTTTGCCTATATCCTTGACCACTTCAACAAGATAAGAGACTATGATACTGCTGTTAAAAACGGCGAGTGGGAACGTTTTCCGTCATTTTCGTATTTTCCGATTCCTACGGCTGAACTTTCCGGCAGAACTCTTTCAATAGTCGGATACGGTTCTATAGGAAAGGTTGTTGCAAGGATAGGCAGTGCCTTTAATATGAACATTATAATAAGTACAAGGACGAAGCCAGAAAACTGTCCGTATGAAGTCACGGATATTTATACTGCTGCTGAAAAGGCTGATATACTTACGTTTCACTGTCCTCTTACTGAACAGACAAAGGGTATCGTAAACGCCGGACTTATCTCAAAAATGAAAAGTTCTGCAATGCTGATAAATACATCAAGAGGTGCAGTGGTNNATGNAAAAGACCTTGCCGACGCTNTNAATGAGGGTAANNTTNCNGCNGCANATCTGGACGTTCTGGAAAGAGNNCCTATGTCGNCCNNTNCTCNGNTAAAAAATGCATGTAACTGTNTAATAACACCNCNTACGGCATGGGCGGCACTTGAAACAAGAAGCCGACTTGTCGGAATAGTGTGCGACAATATAAAAGCATGGCAGAACGGCACACCAGTAAATAAAGTAAACTGAAAGAAGACTGAAAAATGAGAAATGTTTCTGAAAAAAAGAGAATTGTAATAAAACTCGGCACGTCAACTCTTGCCCACAAAACAGGCAAACTCAATATCAGACGTATGACGAATTTAGTACGTGTTATATCTGATTTACATAATTCCGGACGTGAGATTATAATGGTATCTTCTGGTGCGGTCGGACTGGGAGCAGGAAAACTTGGTCTTGCCGGAAAGCCGAAAGATACAAGAATGAAACAGGCTGTTGCAGCAGTCGGACAGTGCGAACTTATGCACATATACGACGATATGTTTGAAAAATACAGCGTTACCGTTGCACAGATTCTGCTTACAAAGACCATTATAAGCAATCCGAATCATTGCAGTAATTTCAAGAATACAGTTGAAACGCTTATAAGTATGGGAGTTATTCCGATAGTAAACGAAAATGATACTATTGCTATTGACGAGCTTGAACTTGAAATAGGTGAAAACGATTCTCTTTCAGCACTCGTTGCAGACCTTGCCGGTGCGGATTTACTGCTGATTCTTTCCGATATTGACGCACTCTACGACGACGACCCCCGAACCAATCCCGACGCAAAACCAATAAATTTCGTGGAAAAAATCACGCCCGAAATAGAAAGTGTTGCAGGCGGAGCAGGAACAAGTCTCGGTACAGGTGGAATGTCCACAAAGATTAATGCCGCAAAAATTGCGTCTGCGGCAGGCATTGACATGATTATCATGAACGGAAAAAATCCCGACCTGCTTTATGATTTGTTTGAAGATAAAGAACTTGGCACTTTCTTTAAGTCTTGATATGAATATGAAAAAACTTAAATCATTGCTTGGTGTAGTCGCTGTTTTTGTTGCTGTAATCGGCGGACTGTTTATTATTGGTGAGGGCTGGTCAGTATTTGATACAAAGTATTATTTTTTTGGTAAGAAACGCACTGCCGAAATGGAAGAAATGTATGGAATTAAAGTTACAGATAATATACATCTGAAAGAATATAAGGAAGATGGTTTTTCCTACTGTATTTATGACCTTACAATAAACAGAATAGACAGCTATGAGGATTTTTTACAGAATAATGTAAAAAGTTCAGATATTTCAGAGCCTGTATTTGATGACCATATAGAAATGGTATCTTACAGTTACAGGTGGCAGAACAATGAAGTATATATTGACTTTTTTCCGCAAAGAGACAATACATATATGGCTACACTCAGTATATATGAATAAAATTTTTAATGAGGTGAAAATATTATGAATTACACAGAAGAACTTGGAATGAAAGCAAAAAACGCAGAGCCTGCAATTTCGTCTGCATCTACTATGCTGAAAAATAACGCACTTTCTGCAATTTCAAAGGCACTTACTGAAAACGTTGATTTTATCATTGCAGAAAATGCAAAGGACTTACAGGCAGCTAAGGAAAACGGTATGTCCGAGGCTATGCAGGACAGGCTGAAACTTGACGAAAAACGTATTGCAGGAATGGCAAAGGGTGTTGACGAAATTATTGCACTCAATGACCCTGTAGGTCAGATTATTGAGGGGTTCACACGTCCGAACGGTCTGAGAATATCAAAGACAAGAGTTCCGCTCGGCGTAATCGGAATCATATTTGAATCACGTCCGAATGTTACGGTTGACGCTGCTGCACTTTGTCTGAAAGCCGGAAATGCCGTTATACTCAAAGGCGGTAAGGAAGCTATCAATTCAAATAAATGTCTCGGACAAATTATGCGTAAAGCTGTTGAGGAGGCAGGACTACCGGCTGATATTATTCAGGTGGTTGAAAATACTTCCCGTGAAACTACAAATGAACTCATGAAACTCAACAAATATCTTGATGTGCTTATTCCGAGAGGCAGTGCGGGACTTATTCAGGCGGTAGTAAATACAGCTACAGTTCCGGTTATTGAAACTGGTACGGGTAACTGTCATGTTTATGTGGATTCGTCTGCCGACCTTGAAAATGCCGTTGATATTACAGATAACGGCAAAACACAGCGTCCGTCCGTATGCAATGCCATTGAAAGCCTTTTGGTACATAAGGACTGTGCGGAAAAATTCCTGCCTATGATTGCAGAACGTTTCAAGTCGCACAATGTAAAAATGTACGGCTGTGACAGAACTATTGAAATTCTCGGAAACAGCGTTGAAAAGGCTACAGACAATGAATACGCTACGGAGTTTCTTGACTATGTTATTTCCGTAAAAGTCGTTGACAGCATTGACGAGGCTATTGCACATATCAGACGTTTCGGTACAAAACATTCTGAATGTATCGTAACAAAGTCACTTGAAAACGCTGAAAAATTTCAGAGACAGGTTGATGCGGCTGCTGTTTACGTAAACGCTTCAACAAGGTTTACTGACGGCGGAGAGTTTGGATTCGGTGCGGAAATAGGAATTTCAACACAAAAACTTCATGCAAGAGGACCAATGGGTCTCACAGAACTTACAACAATAAAATATCTTATTAACGGAAACGGTCAGATAAGATAACTATATTCGGAGGATAGAATGGCTATAAGAAAAGACGTTAATGATATGCTTAACAACCTTAAGCAGGAACCCCAGAAAGAAGAAAAACACAGTAAAAGCAAGTTTGACGATATGTCGGTGGACGACTTGCTTACCGCTCTTAATGATGGAAAAGAAAACAGAACGGAACGTCCTGTTAAAAAGAATGCACCAATCAGGGAACTGAAACGTATTCCACCTTTAAAACCCAAAGAACAGCCGGAATCTGAAAATAATGTTTCTTCGGAAAAAAAGGTGAATAAGAAAAGTTCTCCAAAGCCGAAAAACAATGATGAAAGTATACCAAAGAAGAAAAAAATAGTTATTTCGGGTGAACTTCCTGATTATGAGGCTATCAGACAGCAGGAAATAAAAGAGGATAAGAAAAAGGAAAAAGAAAAACCGTCCAGACCTGCCGAAAGTGAAAAGAAAGAAAACGGTAAAAATGATAAGGATAATTCCAGCAAGGGACTTTTTTCGAGAATTAAAGACCTTATGTACGTTTCTGCTGAAGATGATGCAGAAAATAAAGAAGAAACCGATGAAAAGCCTGAAAGTGCGGATACTGACGACAAGGACAATTTTACGGTTGAGGAAATCAAGGAAAATAACGATAGTATCATTGCAAGCATTGAAGAAGCAATATCTGCAATTAATGACACAGGTCTTGTAAAAGACGATGATTCTGTTGTAAAGGAAATCAAGCCGGAAGAAAGTAAACACGAAAACGTTTCAGACAACAGGAAAAAAGGTAATAAGACCAAGCAGAACAGTGCTGAGAAAAAGAAATCTGAAACAAAGACCGGAAAAACCGAGAATCCGAAACAAAAGAAGCCTGAGACAAAGAACGTAAAGAACGAAAGTCTGGAACAAAAGAAGTCTGAGACAAAGAACGTAAAGACCGAAAGTCCGGAACAAAAGAAGTCTGAAACAAAGACCGGAAAGACCGAGAATCCGGAACAAAAGAAGTCTGAAACAAAGACCGGAAAGACCGAGAATCCGGAACAAAAGAAGTCTGAGACAAAAACTGAAAAGACCAGAAATCCGGAAGAAAAGAAAGATTCAGCTAAAAAGCCACAGCAGTCGGGTTCAAAGAAGAAGAAATCAGGAAACAAGCCGGTAAAAGAAAGTCAGAAAACTGTGAAAAGCAGTGACAGCATAATTGAAAATATACAGAAAGACGCTGAAAATGCAATTTCTGAAATTGAAAATAGAAAGTCTGACAGGAAACAACAGGAAAATATTGACATTTCCGTTGAAGAACCTGTACTTACTGAAAAGGAATCAAAGCAGAGTCCGGAGAGCAGACAGAAGAAAAATATCACTGCCGCTCTTGAACAGATTCTTGACGAAAATCCCGACGAAATTATTATTACACGCAGTGAAAATACCGAAGATGATAAAAAGTCTGTTCCTGTAAAGTTTAAAAACGAAAAGTATGCGGTACTCGGCATGATATGTGCTGTTCTTGCTGTAATAGGAATAATTGCCATTATAAGTACTTGTATTTCACATATCGGCGGAGGAAAGAACACAAAGGAAAGTTTTGCAGAAGCTGTTTATCCGGCTGTAATCATGGATATAAATTCCTTTGAAAATCCGTCTGAACTTCCGTCTGACCAGATTATCAGTGCGGCGATATGGTCTGTTGTAATAGACGGTAAAAAACTTTCAAAGTATGATGAAAGAATGGGCGTTGTGATTATTCCGGCGGTTGACGTTGAGAGTTTTGCAGTTGAACTTTTCGGCGAAGATATTCCTGAACTCAATCATACCACTGTAGGACCTGTTGAATCTAAGTTCTACTATANTGAAGAAGCAAAATCTTATAATGTTCAGGTAAAGCCTGATANTTTTACNNATTTACNNGAAGTTACTTCCGTATCGAAGAAAGACGGAGAATATATAGTTGATGTTAATTACATTGAAGAACACCCCGAATGGATGGAAAAATCAGTAGCAAAGACTGTACAGTACAAGCTTTCAAAGAACGACGACGGCGGTTATAAAATCAATTCAATGAAAATTATTTCTGAAAATCCGTCAATAGACTAAATATAACAAAACTCCTCATCATTGAAAAGTCAGTGATGAGGAGTTATTTTTAATTTGTATTTTTACTGTAGTCCTTGAAACTTATATTCATGTCAACATCTGTCGAAATTCCGGGAACTCGTCCATCGCTTGCATACTGCCATATTTTGAAATCATAATAATATGTAGGTTCGTCGTTGTATTCGGCAAGCCATATGTCGTACTCTTTCACTCTTGGCAGGTCAACTTTGAAAAGAAGTGTGCTTTTATTCTGGTAAATCATCGGAGTATATCCGGCTGATTTTATTCTTTCACAGAAAGCAACACAACAGTCAGCAAGTGACTCAATAGTTATTTCATCTGTTCGTGCATAGTCCTCGTAGATGATTTCCCAGTCGAAAACGACCGGATAAGTGATATTGAACGGTTCGATAGCATCTATTACAGCGTCAGCTTCCTCAATAGCCTCGTCAACGGTGAGAGCCTGAGAAAAGAAGTAAACGCCCGTTTTGATTCCTGCTCTGTCTGCGGAATAGAGATTTTCCTTGAAACGTTCATCAAATATAATTTCGCCGTTACTGTATGTACGGCAGCCTATTCTTATAAATGCAAATTCAATTCCTGCGTCCTTTACCTGTTTCCAGTCAATATACCCCTGAAATTCCGAAACATCTATACCTGCGATTGAAGTGATTTTATCCTTGTCCTTGTAGAAGGAGTAGCCGTTTCTTGTAACAACGGAGTTGCTGTTTACTTCACTTTTCGGAACATCTTCAAGAACAGGCATATAAATTTCTCCGAGAGAACCGCCGTCCATTATAATTTTTTCGCCGTCGGTCTGATAAAAAGTTTTTTCTTTTTCAATTACAGCTCTTGTGCGTACATCAGGCTCTGTATTTATAGCCGGAATAGTGCTTCCGTTTTTACTGCTGAACATAACAGTAAGTTTCACAAGCGGAACTGCTAGCACAAGAATAACTACCGCTTCAATGATTGCTATTACTCTGAAATTGCGGTTTTTCTTTTTTTTAGCCATTTTTTCCTCCTTTATAAAATACTGCTGTTTTATATAATAGCACATTTTAAGTCTTTTGTAAACAGTTTTCAGAATTTTTTCAGTGAATTGACAACTTTTTAAAATTCTGGTATAATTAGCATATTACAGTAAATGAAAGGGGTAAGATTTTTTTATGGAAACTAAACTTACAGAAACCGTATGCAGTGTATGCGGTACAAAATCACAACACACGGTCATCACTAAAGTAAAATCGGACGGTGTTCCGGATATTGACCTGCGTCCGGCAGACCCGCACCGTTCGTCAATGGACTACTGGGTAATGGAGTGTCCGGAGTGTAGTTACTGCAACGGTTCTCTTGAAACTCCGGTAGAATTTGACCGCAGTTATCTTGAAAGCAGTGAATACAGGAAACTCGGAGGTCTTGAAACCGAAAATGAACTTGTTTCACGTTTTGTCAGAAAGGCTCTTGTGAATATAAAGAACCGCAATTATACTGAAGCAGTGCAGTCGTATCTTTATGCGTCATGGGTTTTCGACGACGAAAAAAATGACGAAAAGGCGAGCGAATGCCGTAATGAAGCCTTGAATATAATGGAAAACAGTAAAACTTTTGACGGTGATGAAAGTGTATATCTTCTGCGTGCCGACCTTCTCCGACGCACAGGACAGTTTGACAGAGTTATAAGCGATTACGGCGAAAGGTTTTTTGAATCTCCGCTTATGCTTCTTATTTCACAGTATCACGTAAAACTTGCAAAGAACGGTGATTCTTCTGCACATAAGATGTCAGACGTTCCGGGAGTTTCCTATAAATAATTACTTTGAAAACGGACGGTATACCGTCCGTTTCTTGTTATTTCTGCTTTATTTTAAAACTGCTGTTTCTTAACTGACTTATGTCAAATCCCTTGGGTTTGCGGTTGTTGTGTTTTCTGTCAGATTTTTTATGTGACTGTTTCTGTTCTTTTTCGTCGTCAAGTCTCATAGTGAGGGAAATTCTGTTCCTCTTGACATCAACTTCAATTACACGTACTTTCACAACTTCCCCGACTTTTACAGCTTCGAGAGGGTGCTTTATGTATCTGCTGCATATCTGTGAAACGTGTACAAGACCGTCCTCGTGTACACCGATATCGACAAATGCACCGAAATCAATTATATTGCGGACAGTTCCGACAAGTTCCATACCAACTTTAAGGTCTTTGATTTCCATAACGTCACCGCTTCTGAGGAGGGGAGGGGGAAGCTCGTCACGGAGGTCACGACCGGGTTTTTTGAGTTCTCCTATAATGTCGGTGAGAGTGGGAATACCTATTCCGAGGTTCTGACTTATATTTTCAAGTCCGATATTTTCGGCTTTTTCAGTTATTCCTGATGCACCGCCGTCTGATATGTCCGCAAGCGTGAAACCACATTCATTAAGCAGAGATGATGCGGCAGAATAACTTTCGGGGTGAACGGCTGTATTGTCGAGGGGATTTTTTCCGTCACGCACTCTTAAAAATCCTGCACACTGTTCAAATGCCTTTTTGCCGAGTTTTGACACTTTCATAAGTTCCTTACGGTCGGTGAATCTGCCGTTTGCCTCACGGTAGGCAACTATATTTTTTGCAACCGCTGAATTTATTCCCGATATATAGGAAAGAAGTGAATATGAAGCGGTGTTAAGGTCAACGCCGACGGAGTTTACACAGTCCTCAACAACGCCGGAAAGAGCCTCATTCATGCGTGCCTGCGGCATATCGTGCTGATACTGTCCTACACCTATGGCTTTGGGTTCGATTTTTACAAGTTCAGCAAGGGGGTCTTGTAAGCGTCTTGCGATAGATACCGCACTTCTGAGTGAAACATCATAGTCGGGAAACTCCTCGGCAGCGAGTTTTGAAGCCGAGTATACGGACGCACCGGCTTCACTGACTACCATATAGCTTATTTTCTGTGGAATTTCTTTAAGTAAGTCAACAACAAAGTTTTCAGTTTCACGGGAAGCCGTACCGTTGCCGATAGAGATAGTTGTAACTCCGTGTTTCTGAATAAGTGACTTTACTGTNTTNGCGGAACTTTCAATATTCTGCTTAGGTCCGGGNGTAGGNTAAATAACGCCTGTATCANGGACTTTTCCGGTCGGGTCGATTACTGCAACTTTACAGCCTGTTCTGTAACCGGGGTCAAGACCGAGAATAATACTGTTTTTCAGTGGTGCTTGCAAAAGAAGCTGACGGAGATTGGAAGCAAACACTTTTATTGATTCTTCAGCGGCTTTGGCGGTCATTTCAGAACGTATCTCACGCTCGATTGACGGGCAAATAAGTCTCTTATAGCTGTCGAGAACGGCAGTTCTTACAAGTTCACCGCACGGAGAATCATTCTTCACATACTTATTTGCAATAAGACCTGTTGCACTGATTTCGTCAAGACTTATCGAAACTTTTACAAAACCTTCCTTTTCACCTCTGTCAAGTGCAAGAACACGGTGATTTGCTATTTTCTCGACTGGTTCTTTATAGTCATAATAATTTGAATAAACGNTTTCAGCTTCGGGGTCGGACGCTTTTGAAACGATTTCGCCCTTGTCGTTGGCGAGTTTACGGAGTTTCTTTCTTATTTCAGCGTCATCAGAAATGTCCTCTGCTATTATGTCCATAGCACCCTGTAAAGCTGTTTTAACGTCAGGAATTTTCTTCTCGTCGTCAATAAAGTTTTCCGCTTCTTTTTCGGGGTCTGTCTGCGGATTCTGTTCAATGACAAGCAGTGCAAGCGGTTCAAGACCGTTTTCCCTTGCGATACCTGCACGGGTACGTCTTTTGGGTTTGAAAGGTCTGTAAATGTCCTCAACTTCAACGAGTGTCGTTGCTGAACTTATTGCACTTTCGATTTCGGGGGTCATTTTTTCCTGCTCTGTGATAGCGTTTGAAATTTCCTCCTTGCGTTTTTCGAGATTACGGAGATACATAAGACGGTCATAGAGTTCACGGAGAATCTGGTCGTCAAGTGAACCTGTAAGTTCTTTTCGGTAACGTGCGATAAACGGAATCGTCTTGTCGTCGTCGATAAGTTCGACTGTATTATTGACGTGTTCAAGCTTTAAATTAAATTCCTGTGCAAGAGTTTTGTTTATATCCATAATTATTTCTTCCTTTCTGTCCATGATTATAATTGTTGTTTTCAGAATTACCGCCGGAATATACTATTCCGTTGATTATGGGTGATTTCCCACAACATGAGTTGAATGATGAATCTATTATATATCTGCCTTTATTATATCATAAATCCGGAAATAAATCAATAGTCATATAGTTGAACAGCACCCGAAGGTGCTGTTACAGAATTATTCGTCATCGTCCGACGGCTGAGGCTGAACTGTTTTAAGTATGCCTGCACGTTCGCAGAACGAGTTATAGAATGACTGCATTGAATTTTTGCCTGTTATTCTGTTCATATCTATAAGACCGCCCGTGTATACGTCGTCCTTGAAAACATAGCACTTGTCGTTTCCGGCATCAACTAAATCTATTTTGAGGTCAGAACCGTCATTAACATGGTAAACTACCGTGAGGAACGGTTCAGAGTTGTCGGGAGAAGCTTTAATATCGATATCGGTAAATATAAGAATTGAAAAAGCGTTGTAGAAATTCTGGAAAGCCGTTGAAATTTCATTATTTTCTATATCCACCGCTTTACCGTTCATTTTAAGCTGACGGTCGGTCATATTGAGCGTGTAAGAATCCTGATTGCCGTTGAAGCTTGTTTCAAAGCCTGTCACACTGTAAATACCTGCTGTTGTAACTGAGTCGGGCATGAACTTTAATGGCGTATAATTTACAAAATTCAAANCAGATATATAATATGNCTCNNCCTGATTTGAGTCCTGAAGAAGAACATAGGTGTAAGTCCTGTTTTCGTCGNTTTTACCNCTTATAAGAATATTTTTCTCCGTGCCGTCAAGTCCCTTTATCGTAACTTCAGCAGNCNGATTGTCAANACCNTACTTACTTAAATCTTCAAGATATTCGTCAAGCATCTGCTGAGCTTCAAGACGGGTGAGAGTTNTTATNATTGAAGTAACTGCTNNCTNGTCAANCNNAAGATTTGAGTATTCTTTGGGGAGTGACCATGTGGAAGTTTCGGTATCAAAAGTAAGGTCATATGTTACTTTTCCGTCCTTTTTAACGGTAATCTGCTTGATTTCTGTATCACTGTATGGAATGAAATCCTTTGCTTTCAGCATCATACGGCTTGATTTCAGGACACTTCCCTGCAATGAATCTACAGTATATACATTGTCTTTTCCCTCAATCATAATATAATAATAGTCGTTTGTAGGACTGATAGAACCGACGTATATTTTATAGCTGTCTGTACCGTCGGAAAGCGTTATGATTTCGGGGTTGTCAAGACCGTACATGGACTTTTTTGAACTGTCTGCTTTGCCGTAGTTTGTTTCTGCTGTAAAATCCGAAACAAGTGTAAGCAGAGCCTGTACATATGTTTTGTCCACAGTAAATTCACCGCTGTCAAGTTTCCATGTGTCCTCATCGTTTCTGATTGTGTAGATTCCGTCCGGACAGTCAAAGGAGATTTCCGTTATACTTTCGCTGTCGAAATTAAAAAGTATGTTGTCTGCCTCTTGAATCTGCTGTTTTCTTGTTTCCTCGTCGCTCTTTTTTTTAACGGAGAGGAAAGCTCCGATTGAACCGCCTGCAACGACCAGCAGGGCGACCATTGCAATAATAACCTTTTTCATTAAGCATATCTCCTCTTGAGCCATACTGCCACGCCTAAAAGTGCGATGACAATCGGAACAATTGTAAATATTCTGAGTACTGATTCAGCTTCCGGAGCGTCCGAGAAGTGCATTGTATCATATGAATTGGACTTGTTGCCGATACCCATTTCAATATCAGTATCATAGAGCCATGTATTTGAGAAGATAGCAAGATACTGAGTTCCCGAGATAGTCCAGCAAACTTTATCAATGTCCATAATATCGGTAGTACCCATGAGAATAAGTTTTCCTAAAGTCTGCTTGTTGTATGAGTAGTAGCCGAAATAAAGCGGTGTATTACTTAATTCTTCGGCTTCTTTTTGGGATTCGCTGTCACCGCCCATTGCAGTACTTACGGTAGTGTAGCCTGACGTTGTGGCGTCCAGAATATTCTGTACTATTGGGGACTTCTCAATAAATGCAGACTCGGTAGTATACTCGTAGACGCTTCTTGTATTTGAGATACCTGCGATGTAGTCACCCTGATTTATAAGATANTTTATANCTGTTGTAAGGNNTTCTGTGAAGTCTTCNGTTGCGGGAGTNTACTGAACNNGGAANTAGTTATCACTCTGCTTTGCCTCTCTGTCCTGAAGCTGATTTACACTACTGGTTTCTGTAACATAGTTATAGTCAATTCCGAGTTCAAACTTTTCAAGAAGTCTGTCAAGATTTGCAAAACGTCCTTTCGTGTCGCAAGGAGCAGCAAAAACTGCAAGAGAACCGCCCTTGTCGGCGTAATTGCTGAGAAGTGTCAACTCATTGTCAGTTAGGTCTTTTGTCGGACCTGCGAGGTAGATAATAGCTGTATTGTCGGGAACAGCTCCTGTTTCGTCGAGGTTTATTTCCTTGACATCATAGTTGTTTGCTTTAAGCTGAGTTGCATAAGTTTCGTAGCTGTCGTTTATAGACTTTTCGCCGTGACCTGTAAGGAAGTAGACTGTAGGCAGAGAACCGCTTGTACATATTTTAATAGCACCTGCAATTAATTCTTCTCCGGCGTACTCAAATATTCCGTCTGATGTGGTCTGAAAAAGTCTGTGGTGGTCAACTTTTTTAATAACGTCTCCGCACTTTACAAAAATATCACCCTCACTTATGCCGAGAATTTCAGACGGGTCAAGTGAGGAAGCCCTGTCGGCTTCTTCGTTGGGGTTGAAAGTAATAAGCGTTACATTATCTCTTTTGCTGAGTTCATCAAGAGTATGATAGAGCGGAAGAAACTGCGGAGCGTTCTGAAATGCACTGAGACTGTAGTCGTAAAGATAATAGATTTCAATCTGTTTGTCGGAAACTTCGTCAAGAAGCTGAACAGTTTTTTGATTGAGTGTATATTTTCCGGCAGGAGTCATATCATAAACTTTGTCGGAATATGAGAATATAAGGTTTATCGGGACAGCAATAAGCAGTATAAGTATTGAAATGACAATTGCGAGTATTCCCGAAAAATTAAATTTTTTCTTCTGCATTACTGATTACCCCCTGTTCCAGCGTCTTTTTTCGATAGAAACAAAATTCCACGCAAGAAAAACGACAATTGCAGAGATAAAGAATACTATATCTGAAAGACGGATAAAGCCCTGTGAGAAGTACGCAAATCTCGGCTGTGCGGCGAATGAATAGAGAACTGATTGTAATTTAGGATACTGTGCAATGAAGTTTGTCTGTGAAAAGTCGTCGATAAACAGGAAGATAAACATTGCGAGTTCTCCGAGTATTGCGGCAAGTATCGAACTTTCTGTAAATGACGAAATAAGCATACCGAGTGCAATGTACATTGCTCCCCAGCAGAAAAATCCGATATATGCACATATGAGCTGACTTACTACGACCTCACCGTTCAGTGCTGTGATAATCGGGAAAAGTGTTGAACCTGCAATCATACAGATGAATACTGTGATATTTGCAAGGAATTTTGCAAGCACTATTTTGAGAACACTTACTGGAGAAGTCATAAGAAGTACTTCCGTGCCGAACTTTCTTTCGTCGGCATATGTACGCATTGTCATGATTGGTATAAGGAATATGAAGTAAAATATTACATTGTAGAATATTNNAGTGAATGAAAACTGAAACGTACTCTGTTCGATATTGCCTNTNGCAANNTTGAACATATAAGTAAAAAGAAGCNTGAATAACGCTGTTATTGTATATGCAAACGGCGTATAAAAGAACGATTGCAGTTCTTTTTTATATATAGGAAACATTACTTGTTTTCCTCCTTTTCGTCTGTTGTTGAATCCGTATTTTCTTCGGGAACGATTTCGTCAAGCAGTTCCATAAGACTGCCGCTTTTTGCAGGACGGTTTATAAGTTCAATGAATACATTTTCAAGATTCGGTTTGTCTGTGTAGATTTCANCANTATCAACGTTGTTTTTGAGAAGTTCTGCCATCATGGAACGTCGGATTTCTTCTGCGTCACCTTCAAGCTGTGTGGTAAAGCTGAAAATATTTTCTCCTTCTTCGTCAATTGAAGTTATTTCCTTTACGCCTTCGGTCATTTCGATAATTGAAGCGGCTTTTGTCTTTGAACCCTTGACTTTGATGTGCAGGACAAGGGTTTTTCCGAAAGATTTTTCAAGATTTTCAATAGTATCAATTGCCCTTATGTCGCCCTTGTTGATTATTACAACCCTGTCGCACACTTCACTTACTTCACTGAGAATGTGCGAACTGAAAATTACCGAGTGACTTTTTTTCAAATCTTTGATAATATTTCTTACTTCAATTACCTGATTCGGGTCAAGACCAACCGTCGGCTCGTCAAGGATAATAAATTCTGGGTTTCCGAGGATAGCCTGTGCAAAACCCACACGTCTCTTATAACCGCCTGAAAGATTCTTGATAAGCTTGTCCTTTACGTCAGTGATTTTGAGAAGTTCCATAACACGCTTTATTTCGTCTTTTTTCTGGGAATGCGGTATTTTCTTAAGACCTGCACAGAAAGACATATATTCCTTTACCCTCATATCAGGATATACGGGCGGGTCTTGTGGAAGATAGCCGATTTTACGCTTTGCTTTTACGGGTTCTTTGGAAATGTCCGTTCCGCAGATAGTCACCGTACCGCCGGACATGGGAAGATATCCTGCAATCATGTTCATTGTTGTTGATTTTCCTGCACCGTTAGGTCCGAGAAAACCAAGAATCTCATTATCATTTATTGTAAAACTGATATTGTTTACAGCTCTGTTGTTGCCGTAAAATTTCGTAAGATTTTCAATATTAATCATGAGTTTCTCCTTTCCGTATGTAATTATTTTTATGCAGAAGCAATATACAGCAAAATTATAAAAATCACATCATTATATTATGACAGAAAAATATGTATGTAATATTAATAAATTATGAATAGAATGTTAATTCAGACTGAACGTCATACCACAAATTGATTTCACATAGTAAATTTACCAATAAATATTATAACATACCTGTGTGGAATATGTGAAAGATTATTGTGAGAGAGATGAATTTGATAAGATTATTTTAAAATATTGTATGTGTAAATATTTTGTTAATAATTATGGAAAAGCTTTCTTTTGTCGAATGGACAAAATATACAAAAAAACAGGTGGCATTGTGTGCATTGCAACAAAAAATGGATTTTGAAAAAACGAAAATTCCCTAAACTGTTGACATGGAGTAAAATGTGGAATATAATTATCTTGAAAATAGTTTGAGGGTTGCGTGCCGGAACTGTGAAACCGGCGTGCAGTGTACGAAGTATTTTCGTATGCAATTTTTTTCCGGCACTACGGAAAAGAAAAGTTCATCTAAAATTTTTTACTATTACTTTTTACGAGAGGGGTAAAACTTATGATAAGCAAAAAGACTAAGGCTTTGACAGCTGGTATTCTTTCAGCTGTAATGTCAGCTACAGCTATCATGCCTGCTATGTCCTCTGCGGCTAATGAGTATGCTTCAGAAGGCGGTGCAAACCAGTCATATGCAAAGATGTTCGCATCACTCTATGACGACGTTATCACAAATGGTCAGGCAAACGGCTATCTCAGCAAGCAGAACAACGGTGGAGATTCTTTCGGTATTCCTTACCACGCAGTAGAAACTCTCTGTGTTGAAGCTCCTGACTACGGTCACGAAACAACATCAGAGGCTATGTCCTACATCGTTTGGGTTGCTGCTATGCACGATATTCTTGCTAAAAATGGCACTATCGATGGCAGTGTAGGTGATGTTAAGAAAGCTTGGAAAACTATGGAAGCTATCGTTCCTGGTTGGTCTGAAGCATCTGGAAAGATGAATTCAATTAACTATAAGTCAATCTGGAGTAAGGACAGACTCAAGGCTGATACAGCTCCTGAAAAGGATACTCNACAGGAATATCCTACACAGAATGTAGGTGTGGACGCTGTTAACCCACTTTTCAGTGTTTACAAGTCAGCATACGGCAGTGACAACGGTTACTNCCTCATGCACTGGNTCGNTGACGTTGACGACTGGTATGGTTTCGGNGGCGGCACAGGTAATTTCACATTTATCAATACTTTCCAGCGTGGTGAGCAGGAATCCTGTTTCGAAACAGTTCCGCATCCGTGTCTTGANGAACTCAAGTACGGTAATCAGGACGGTATCAAGGCTATCTTCANNGGTCCTAACGTTGCTGCTCAGTACGCATTCACAAACGCTCCTGNCGCTGNAGACCGTGCTATTCAGGCTATCTACTTTGCAAATCAGTTCGGTGTTGACTGTGGTGAAGTTTCTGCTCTTGCTGGTAAGATGGGTGACCAGTGCCGTAACGATATGTTTGATAAATATTATCACGCAATCGGTTGTCAGGACATTATGGCAACAGGTGAGAGCGGTAAGCTCGGTGACGAAGGCGGTCAGCACTTCCTCATGGCTTGGTATACATCATGGGGCGGAGCTCTCGGTCAATATGACTGGGCTTGGCAGATTGGTGCTTCACACGCACATCAGTTCTATCAGAACCCGCTTGCTGCTTACGCTCTTATTGATGACAAGAACATCAACAGCGGTATGAAGGCTACCGGTGCTACAGACGACTACGTTGAATCATTCAAGAGACAGATTGAAATGTATCTCTGGCTCCAGTCTGTTGAAGGACCTTTTGCTGGTGGTTGTACAAACTCCTACAGAGGACGTTACGAAAAGTATCCGGACGGCTATCCGACATTCTACGACATGGTTTATATCCCACACCCTGTATATGCTGACCCAGGTTCAAACCACTGGATTGGTAACCAGGTATGGCCTATGCAGCGTCTTGCTGAACTTTACTACTATGTAAAGACTAACGGCACAAGCAGTGCTTTAAGCGGCGTAACATACGGCGGTCTTTCACTTGAAGAAGCGCTCAAGGCTCTTATCGAAAGATGGGTTGCATGGTTCGAAGAAAATACTCAGTTTGGTTATACTGCAGAAGATGGCACAGAAATGGCTTATGCTATTCCTTCAAGCCTTGACTGGGGTTCATCTGATACAGACTACAGTGTTGCTCCTGATACATGGACTGGCACTTACAATCCTAACGGCAACCAGAAACTCCACTNCACAATCGCAGGTTACGGTATGGGCGANATTGNTNNTGTATCTTCACTCTGTAATACTCTTATGTACTACGCTAAGGCTGAAGGTGTTGACGCATCATGTGCTATGGAAGAAAAGGCTAACGGCACAACTGCTGAAAAGGGTCTTTACCTCGCTAACAAGCTCCTCAGCACTCAGTGGGAACTCGGACGTGACGAAATCGGTATTGCATTTGAAGACAGTAACGGAAGTCTCAAGAGAATCTTTGAGGAAGAAGTTTACATTCCTAAGGAATACAAGGGAACAATGCCTGACGGCTCAGTTCTTGAAAACGGTGCTACATTCTCCTCAATTCGTCAGAGCTATGCAAGCGACCCGATGTATCAGGCAGCTAAGGAAGTTTATGATGCTACAGGTGAAACTTCTGGCTATAAGTACAAGTTACACAGATTCTGGCACCATGGTGACGCTCTTATGTCCTACGGTTCTATGGCTCTCCTCTATCCTGATGTTACACCTCTCGGTGTTGAACCAGGCAATGAAGACTTGAAGGTAACTATGTGGGGCGATGCTAACGTTGACGAAAAGGTAAATATCTCTGACGCAGTACTTATCATGCAGTCAATCGCAAATCCTGAAGAATTTACTGTTTCTGAACAGGGTAAACTCAATGGTGACGTTATTGACAACGGCGGCGGTCTTACAAACTTAGACGCTCTCGCTATTCAGTATGTTGAAATCAAGACGATTACTAATGAAGCTTTCCCGATGACAGCTACTGAACTCGACGCTTTAAATAGTTAATTTACTAAAAATATTAAAGGGACACTCCGGTGTCCCTTATTTTTTTCTGAAAATGCTTGCATTTTGAAGCGATTGGTGATATAATAATATAATAGTATAATTATGTATTATACGTACCTATATTTGTTATTATAAAGGCAGGCGAGTCAGGTGATAAAGAGCATGACAGGTTACGGCAGAGCTCAGAAAGTTCTCAGCGGACGTGATATACTCGTTGAAATACGCTCTGTTAATCATAGATACTATGAATACTCATCAAGAATTCCCCGTGCTTACAGCTATATCGACGAAAAGCTTAAAGCACTGCTGAAAACTTCTGTTTCAAGAGGAAAGGTTGAAGTTTCAGTTACAATCAACAATATCGAAGCAAAGGAATCTGAAATTTCCGTAAACAAAACTGTTGCTGAGGGTTATATAAATGCTCTCCGAAGCGTTTCTGACGAACTCGGTCTTAAAGACGATTTGGTTCTTTCAAAGCTTATCAAACTCCCTGAAATATTTGTAGTTCAGAAAGCTCCGGACAATCAGGAACAGATTTGGGTGGACATTGCAGAAGTGGCAGACGAGGCACTTTCAAAGTTTGTTGAAATGCGTTCCACAGAGGGTGAGAAGCTTAAAAGTGATATTATTTTCAAGGCTGATTCCATTCTGAATATGGTTTCACAGGTTGAGGAGATTTCTCCGCAGACCGTTGAAAATTACCGTAACAGACTTTATCAGAAACTTTCCGAAATTCTTGAAAACAAAGATATTGACGAACAGCGTATACTTACCGAAGCAGCGGTTTTTGCAGAAAAAATTGCTGTTGATGAGGAGACTGTACGTCTGAGAAGTCATATATCACAGTTGAAAGATATGTTTGATTCTGACGAACCGGTAGGCAGAAAGCTTGATTTCATAGTTCAGGAAATGAACCGTGAAGTCAATACAATAGGCTCAAAGGCTCAGGATTTGAACATAACTAAAATCGTTGTTGAAATGAAAGCGGAAATTGAAAAAATCCGTGAACAGATTCAGAATATTGAATAGGTGAATTGTGAAATTTATTAATATTGGTTATGGGAATATGATTTCTTCTGAAAGAATCGTCACGATAGTAAGCCCCGAATCTGCTCCCATAAAAAGAATGATTCAGGAGGCTCGTGACGACGGACGTGCAATTGATGCAACATACGGAAGAAAAACAAGAGCTGTGATTGTTATGGACAGCGGACACATTATACTTTCGTCGCTGATTGCAGAAACTCTTGCGGCAAGACTTAATGAATCAGGAGGTTCAGACGATGAATAAAGGAAAACTTATTGTTTTTTCTGCACCGTCAGNNTGTGGANAAGGTACAATGCNTGCTGAAATTCTTAAATGCGGAAATTACCGTTGTTNAATTNCGGCGACAACAAGAGACGCACGTGACGGTGAAGTTGACGGTGTTAATTACTATTTTATAAGTGATGAGGAATTTGAACAGAAAATCAGGGAGAACGCTTTTCTTGAGTATGCCGGATACTGTAAGCATTATTATGGTACACTGCTTTCAGAAGTTGACGACTATCTTGAAAAAGGCGTTGACGTTATTCTTGAAATTGAAGTGCAGGGTGCAATGAAAGTAATGGAAAAAAGACCCGAAGCTATTTCAATTTTTGTAACTCCGCCGTCAATAAACGAACTCAGACGCAGACTTAAAAAGCGTGGGACTGAAACCGACGAAGTTATTGAAGAAAGAGTTTCAAAAGCTGCCGGTGAAATTGCTTTAGCCGGAAAATATAATTATGTTATTGTCAACGACGTTCTGGAGAACGCTGTAAGTGATTTTTTCGCAATAATGCGTGCGGAGAAGCTTAAAGCGGAATTTTCGGGCGATATTATAAATGAGGTGTTAAAAAATGCTTAGACCTGCTGTAAATCAGATTATTTCAAAAAACGAAAGCTGTTATTCACTTGTTATTGCTGTTGCAAAACGTGCAAGAGAGATTTCGGAGGAACTTTATGAAAAGGGTGAAACACTTGAGGAGAAACCCGTAAAAACTGCTGTTGAGGAAATCGCAAGTGGTAAGTGTAAAATAGTAAGCACAGTTTCTCCGACGGGTGAATAATGTCCCTGATTGCAGAAATTGCTGTAAGCGGTACGCACTATTCGTTTGATATGCTTTTCAGCTACGCTGTTCCGCAGAGTATGTCCGGTACAATTCAGTGCGGTTGCCGTGTGCTTGTTCCTTTCGGAAAGGGAAACACCCGAAAAATAGGCGTTGTAATGAGATTGACTGACGGTGACGATTCAGGTCTTAAAACTGTTTCGTCGCTTGCGGACAGTGAATCTGTTCTCTCTGAAGAACTTATCAGGCTGGCTTTTTATCTGCATGACAATACTTTCTGTACGTACTTTGAGGCAGTGAAAGCAATGTTGCCGCCTGCTATGAATGTCATAGTAAAAGAAAAATTCCATGTTAATGGAAATTTTACTGATTTTAATTCATTGAGCAGTGACGCAACGGAACTTTTCTGTAAACTACAAAAGTTTTCCTACGATAAACAGTCAGACGATTTTATCAATGACTTCATTTCCGGAAACGGCAGAAAAATTATTGACGAACTCTGTGAAAACGGTGCGGTTACTTCAAATAATATTTTTCGTCAGAAAGTGGGCGACGCTGTTTTAAAAATGGTGCGTCTTACAGATGAATATATCAGTTGTCGGGAAAATTTCAGTCTTACTCCGAAACAGAAAACAGTTGTGGATTTTCTGGAAGAAAACGGCACAGCGTCATCAAAGGAAACTGCCTATATGTGCGGAGTTACTTTGGTTGTGATAGCTAATCTTGTCAGAAACGGAGTAGCTGAGGAGTACGAAATGGAAACATTCCGTCATGTTGAGGACTTTTCGGAAGAACGTGCTGATATAAATGAAACAGTACTTTCAGACGAACAGCAGAACGCTTACAATATAGTTTCTGAACAGGTTCATAAACGTCAGCCGGCGGTTTTTCTGCTTCACGGCGTTACCGGAAGTGGCAAGACTTCAGTTTTTGAAAAACTTATTTCCGATACCGTTTCAGGTGGACGACAGGTAATGATGCTTATTCCCGAAATAAGCCTTACTCCGCAGATTCTTAAACGTTTCCGTTCACTTTTCGGTGAAAGGGTAGCCGTGATTCATAGCGGTCTTACACTCGGTCAGAGACTGGATGAGTACAAGCGAATCAGAAACGGTGACGCTGATATTGTAATAGGTACAAGAAGTGCGGTTTTTGCACCACTTGACAATATCGGTCTTATTATCTTGGACGAGGAGGGGGAACGGTCGTATAAATCGGACATTAATCCGAGATATAATGCCCATGATGTTGCAAAACAGAGGTGTGCTTATCACGGTTCAACGCTTCTGCTTGCTTCTGCCACTCCGTCTGTAGAAAGCTATTATCTTGCGGAAAAAGGTCTTTACCGTCTTATAAAGATGAACAAGCGTTATCGTAGTACGCCTTTGCCGGAAGTCAGTATTATTGATATGAGTGATGAGCGTATGGACGGTAATACAACGGAATTTAGCCGTACGCTTGTTGAGGAAATAAATTTTAATCTCCGTAATGGTGAACAGACAATATTACTGCTTAACCGTCGTGGATATCATACAATTATAAGCTGTGTTGACTGTGGTCAGCCTGTTTACTGCCCTAACTGTTCCGTTCCCCTGNCTTATCACAGGAAAAATGGCAGACTTATNTGCCATTACTNCGGNTATGCAGGANNACTTGTCAAAACCTGTCCGTCATGTAATTCTGACAGACTGAAAAGTATGGGTTTCGGTACTCAGAAGCTTGAAGAAGAACTTTCAATGTATTTCCCGACGGCGAAAATTCTCCGTATGGACGCTGATACCACTTTTTCAAGACATTCTTATGAAAAAAATTTCACTGATTTCCGTAACGGCAGGTATGATATTATGATAGGCACACAGATGATTGGAAAAGGTCTTGATTTTCCGAATGTGACGCTTGTCGGAGTTCTTTCAATTGATAAGGCACTCTATGCCGGAGATTTCCGGAGCTATGAAAGAACTTTTTCGCTGATAACTCAGGTTGTCGGACGTAGCGGGCGTGGTGAACGGCGCGGCAGGGCGGTTTTGCAGACGTTTATTCCGGAACATTATATAATAAATCTTGCTGCTGCTCAGAATTATGAAGATTTCTACAAAGAGGAGATAGCTATTCGCAGGACAATGATTTTTCCGCCGGTTTGTGATATGTGCGTGTTCTGCTTTTCGGGAACAGACGATATATCAACAAAAAACGGTGCTTCTGCGGTGCTTGACCTTATGCGTGAGAATCTCAGGAAACTTAATCCACGAACGCCTGTAAGGGTTCTCGGACCGGTAAAATGTTCCTATGGAAAAATAAATGGCAGATACCGCTGGAGAATTATTATGAAATGCAAAAATACCGGTGAAATCCGAAATTTCATAAGCGATGTACTGAAAAAATCCGCAAAGCTTAAGGAAATGTCAAAAGTTTCACTTTATGCTGACATGAATGGCGATACCGGTTTGTAAGATAAAGAAAGGATANTGAATAAAATGGCACTCAGAAAAATTTTAACTGATAAAGATGAAGCACTTCACAAAGTATGCAGACCGGTTGAAAAGTTTGACAAAAAACTTGCTGAACTTTTGGACGATATGCACGAAACTCTTGACAAAGCACAGGGTGTTGGTCTTGCTGCTCCGCAGGNGGGTATTTGCAGACGCATTTTCATAATGCACCTTGAAGAAGGAAANTTTGAGGCTATAAACCCCGAAATNATCTTTAAGAAAGGAAAACAGCGTGTTNAGGAAGGCTGTCTTTCATGTNCGAATATCTGGGGATATGTTACACGCCCGATGCACTGTCGTCTCAAAGCTCAGGACAGAAACGGCGAATGGTGGGAACGTGATTTCACAGGTCTGGGAGCTCAATGCACAAATCATGAAAACGACCATCTTGACGGTCATGTATTTACTGAAATAGTGGAGGAATTTTTTGTTCCGGAGGAGGCATGATTACTTTATGAAAATTGTATTTATGGGTACGCCGGATTTTGCAGTGCCGTGTCTGAAAATGCTTTCTGAAAGTCGGCATGAAGTTTCAGCGGTGTTCNCACAGCCCGACAAGCNAAAGGGACGGGGTTATAAAATGATTCCTACGCCTGTCAAGTCAGTTGCTCTTGAGTACGGACNTCCCGTATATCAGCCGTTGTCACTCAGAAAAGGCGACGACGCACAAAAGGCAATGGAAATTCTCNGGGATATTTCCCCTGACCTGATTGTTGTTACGGCTTACGGTCAGATTCTCCCGAAAGAAATTCTTGAACTTCCACGATACAAGTGTATAAATATTCACGCCTCACTTCTCCCGAAATACAGGGGTGCAGCACCTATTAACTGGTGTCTGCTCAACGGCGAAACTGTAACGGGGGTCACTTCAATGCTTATGTCAGAGGGGCTTGACACGGGTGATATGCTCATTAAAAAAAGCACTGAAATAGGCGAAAACGAAACGTATCAGGAACTTTATTCAAGACTTGCTGAAATGGGCGGTGAAGTTCTGGCAGAAACTATTGATGCAATTGAAAAAGGTACGCTCAGTCCACAGAAACAGGACGATTCATTATCATGTTATTCGCCAATGATAAGAAAAGAAATGAGTGCTTTGGATTTTTCAAAGAGTGTACAGGAAATTCACAATACTATAAGAGGGGTTACAGGTTTTACACTTCTTAACGGGAAACGTCTGAAAGTTTTCAAATCGGAAATTTCGTCCGGAACTGCTCCCGATGTGGAGAACGGCACTATAGTCAATACAGATAACTTTACTGTGAAATGCGGTGATGGTGGTCTGATTAAGTTTGACGAAATTCAGCTTGAGGGCAGTAAACGTATGAAAACAGCGGATTTTCTCAGGGGCAAGAAGCTTACGTCCGGCGAAAAGCTGGGTTAATGGGGGAGAACAATGGCAAATCCAAGACATCTGGCGGTAAAACTTCTTTGCAAGACGTTTTCCGGTGGAAGTTTTTCCAATATTCAGCTTAACAGCGGTNNGNAAAATTCCGACCTTGATGAGCGTGACAAAAAACTTTGTTCGGCAATTNATTATGGTGTTATTGAAAGAAAAATTTNTCTTGATTATGTGATAGGACAGTTTTCATCACGTCCGCCCGAAAAACTTGATGATATTGTTCTTAATATACTACGAAGCGGAATTTATCAGATACTTTTTATGGAAAATATTCCTGACAGTGCGGCGGTCAACGAAAGTGTTTCACTTGCGAAAAAGTCCGGTAAAACAAGTGCGTCCGGAATGATTAACGCTGTTCTAAGGAATTTCATAAGAAAAGGAAAGACAGTAGTTCTTCCAAAGGACAAAATTCATGCTGATTCTGTAAAATATTCCGCACCGACAGAACTTGTCCGCAGTCTTGTGAATGACTATGGTGAAAAACTTGCGGAAAATTTGCTTTCCGGCGCTCTCGGCAGTCCGCCGGTGACGGTCAGAAGAAATACGCTTAAATGCAGTGAAGAACAGTTTTTCAATTCTCTCGGGGAAATAAAAGCTGAAAAAAGTGATATTCTGCCGGAATGTTTCATGCTTTCGGGCGGTGACGTGACAGCAACAGAGGCGTTCAGAAAAGGATTTTTTCATGTTCAGGATTTAGCGTCACAACTTTGCTGTAAGGCTCTCGCTCCGTCTGAAAACGACCTTGTGCTTGACATATGTTCCGCTCCCGGTGGAAAGACTTTCACAATGTCACAGCTTATGGACGGCAGGGGGCAGATTATGGCTTTTGACCTGCACGAAAAGCGTGTGAAACTCATTCGTGACGGTGCTGAAAGACTGGGAATTTCCAATATAACAGCAACAGTCGGTGACGCTTCAAAGTTCAATCCGGAACTTCCAAAGTTTACAAAAATTCTTTGTGATGTTCCGTGTTCGGGGATAGGAGCGATAAGGCGTAAGCCGGAAATTAAGTACAAAGATTTCAGTGATTTTTCAGGACTTCCGGAAATTCAGTACAATATAGTGGAAAATGCGTTGAATTATCTTGCGGTCGGCGGTGAACTCGTTTACTCGACCTGTACTCTCCGCAAAGCAGAAAATGAGTGTGTTACGGAAAAACTTCTTTCAAAGCACCCCGAACTTGAACCCGTCCGGCTTCCTGAACCTCTCGGCGAAAAGTTCGGAAGCAGTGCGGATATATTTCCGTGCCACTTCGGCAGTGACGGATTTTTTATTGCAAAGTTCAGAAAAGTAAGGTGATAAATTGGAAAAAACTGATATTCTTAGTCTTAGCCTTAACGAACTGGAAAAAATTCTTGTTGAGAACGGTGAGAAGAAATTCAGGGCAAAACAGATTTTTCAGTGGATTCATGTCAGAAGGGTGTTTGAATTTGACAAAATGACTGACATATCTGTCCAATTAAGAGAGCGTCTGAATGAAATTTTTTGTGTAAATAGACTATTTGTGCAGAAAAGACTTGAATCTTATATGGATAATACTGTAAAATATCTTTATAGACTTTCGGACGGGAATTTTGTTGAAACAGTTCTCATGCAGTATAGCTATGGTTACAGTATATGCGTGTCAACACAGGTCGGCTGTAAGATGGGCTGTAAGTTCTGTGCATCGGCGATTGCTGGGTTTGTCCGCAATTTAAGTCCGTCTGAAATTCTGATGCAGATTTATGAAACTGAAAAAAATTCCGGTGTGCGTGTTTCGGGCGTGGTCATGATGGGA
Organism: Clostridia bacterium; assembly: GCA_009177225.1. Classification (GTDB taxonomy): domain Bacteria; phylum Bacillota; class Clostridia; order Oscillospirales; family Ruminococcaceae; genus Ruminococcus. The sequence continues at coordinate 8,569 of WFLZ01000069.1, read as the reverse complement.
ATAGGCGAACCGCTTGACAATTATGACAATGTTCTGAAATTTCTTGGTCTGATTTCAGACAGCAACGGAAATAATTTCAGTCTCAGGCACGTTTCTCTTTCAACCTGCGGAATTGTTCCACGCATTTATGAACTGGCAAATCTTAAACTCGGACTTACGCTTTCCGTTTCACTGCACTGTGCAGACGATTCAGGGCGTTCGGAAATAATGCCGGTTAACAGAACATATAATATTGAAAAACTGATTGAAGCGTGCAGATTCTATATAGAAAGAACCGGACGGCGTGTGACTTTTGAATATGCCGTCATTGACAATGTTAATTCCTCTGATAAAGATGCGGACAGACTGGCGGTTTTGCTCAAAGGCATGAACTGCCATGTAAATCTTATTCCCGTCAACAAAATCAGAGAGAGGAATTACCGTACTGCGAGAGCCGGAGTGGCTGAATTTGCGAAAAGGCTTGGCAGACGGGGTATAAATGCTACCGTGAGAAGAACTCTCGGCAGTGACATTGAGGCAGCCTGCGGACAACTTAGACGTGACGCTGCCAAAGAAAGTAATCTGAATGGAGGTGCGGATTTTTGAGATTCAAATCCGGTACGGATATTGGTCTGAAACGAGACGAAAATCAAGATGCAGTACGGTGTGAATATTTCGGTCACAATGTTCTTGCCGTAGTGTGCGACGGCATGGGAGGAGAAAAAGCAGGCAAAGAAGCAAGTACCATTGCAATGGAGGAGTTTTTTCAGCGTTTTTCGGACGGCTACAGCGAAAGTCTTGACGATGAGGAAATCCGCAAGCTTCTTATATCTTCGGTTTCAGCTGCCAATTCCGTTATTTACACCAAGGCAAAACTTGATTTTAATAATTTTGGTATGGGAACAACCTGCGTTGCAGCTTTTGTAAACAGTAAATCGGCGTTTATTGCAAACGTAGGTGACAGCAGGGCGTATCTCATAGTGAAGAATGAGGGCGTTTTCCGGATAACAACAGACCATAACGTTGCATCACTGTTGTACGAACAGGGCAGAATTACTGAGGAGGAAATGGAAAACCACCCTCAGAAACATATGCTTGTGAGAGCGGTCGGTGTGGAAAAAACAGTGCAGACGGATACTTTTATAATTGATTATGAAGATAAAATCAGTCTGCTGTTATGCTCGGACGGACTTTCGGGCTACTGCACGGACGATGAAATATATGACGTTATCATGAATACAGATTTTGACAGCGTCACAGAAGAATTAATCAACCTCGCTCTCAGCAAGGGCGGCCGTGATAATGTGACTGTTGCGGTAATTTATGAATAAAAGCAGGAGGAATTAAGAGGAATGGATAAGTACATTGGCAAAAAGCTCGACGGAAGATATGAAATCACCGAGCTTATAGGCGTTGGTGGAATGGCTGAAGTCTATAAAGGCGTGGACGTAATGGACCACAAAGAAGTTGCAATCAAGATTCTTAAAAAGGAATACGCAGAAAATGAGGATTTTCTCCGCAGATTCAGAAATGAGTCAAAGGCGATTGCAGTTCTTTCACACCCGAATATCGTTAAAATCTATGATGTAGGTTTTTCTGATAAGATTCAGTATATTGTCATGGAGTATATCGACGGTATAACCCTTAAAGAGTATATCGAGGAAGAAAAAGTCCTCACATGGAAAGATACTGTTCACTTTGTTATACAGATTCTCAGAGCTTTACAGCACGCTCACGACAAGGGTATTGTCCACCGNGACATAAAGCCTCAGAANANCATGNTGTTCACAGACGGCACTATAAAAGTCATGGATTTCGGCATTGCAANGTTTGNCCGTGAAGAAGGCAAGACAGCTACTGACCAGGCTATAGGAAGTGTTCACTATATCAGNCCCGAACAGGCAAGCGGTGACGTTACCGACGCAAAGAGTGACATTTATTCTGTAGGTGCAATGATGTATGAAATGCTCACCGGAAGCAAACCGTTTGACAGTGACAATCCGGTAGCGATTGCAGTTATGCATATGCAGGATATTCCGGAACGTCCGAGAGCATTGAACCCCGATATTCCGGACGGTCTTGAGGAAATCGTTCTCAGGGCAATGGAAAAAGCTCCGGAGGACAGATATCAGTCAACTGCTGAAATGATAAGCGATATCGACGCTTTTAAGGTAAATCCTAATATGTCATTCGGCTATTATCAGGAAGANGACGAGGATTACGACNGCGAAAATATACGTTATTATGATGTGCCNCAGGAAGANATGATGGAAGATGACGACGATTACGGCAGAAATCAGGGCGGAAGAAGAACAACAGTTGCTGACCCGCTTGTTAAGAGAGGCAGGAGACAACCTGCTTATGACGGATATGACGACGATGACGAGGAGGAAGAAGAACGTTCTTCACTTGTTGTCCCTGTTCTTACGGCAATAGTCGTTGTTGTAATTATCGTTGCTGTAATTTTTGTGGCAACTCTCCTCAGCGGACTTATCAAGGGCGACGGTCAGCAAAATGACTTCAAAATGCCCGATTTCTATGGTATGGACTACAATGCAGCAGTCAGTCAGTACGGAAATAATATTCAGTTTCAGGAGAACGGCTCTGAATATAATGAACTTGATGCAGGTCTTATTATTGAGCAGGACATTGAACCAGGTTCAGAGTTCAAGAAAGGCGACGTTCTTAAAGTTAAGATAAGCAAGGGCATGGAAACCGTTGAAGTTCCGAATGTTGCAAACATGAATGCCGAACTTGCAAGAGACCAGCTTAAACAGCGTGGACTTGAATGTGAAATAAAGAACTCATCAAGTACGGAAATCCAGAAAGGCTATGTAATCAATACAGAGCCGGAAGTTGGCACAGAAGTACACAAGGGTTCGACAATTGTCCTTTATGTAAGTATGGGTGTTGATGCCGGACAGGTAAGCGTTGATGACTATGTAGGACAGGCAGCAGACGATGCCTGTACACTTGCAGAATATGCAGGTCTTAAGCCTAAGACAGAACTCAGGGCTTCATACGAGGAAGAAGGCAAGGTTATTGACCAGAGTATTCCAAAGGGTGAAAAGGTTGAAGAAGGCACAGAAATTATTTTCTATGTCAGCAACGGTCAGGCTCCTGACGGTGAAATTCCTTTCACAGTTCCTTTCCCGTCAAACGCAAACGGAAGATTTGTTATTGACTTTGTAATCACAAACGAGGACGGTTCAACAACTACAGATTCAACAAGTGTTCTGCTCGTTCCTGAGATGCAGNNGNTAAGTCAGNACGTAAAGNGTTCNGGCGNAAACGTATCAGTTGNTGTTNTTCTTACAAATATGAATACAGGCNTAAGAGCTCNGATTGGTTCTTACTACTTCAACTTTGCAACAGGTGCTGTAAATGTTCAGACAGAAGATATCACAGCCGCATTTGATGCAGTAGGAGGATTCCAGCAGTCAGACAACAATCAACAGCAGGAAGAACAGCCTACAGAGTGGGTAGAACCTCAGCAGACAGAACAGCCTACAGAGTGGACACCTCCGGCTACAGAACCGCAGCAGCCTACTACAAACTCTAATCCTAATCTGCCGGCTGATTTCTCATATGACGCAGGCGATGGTTACGGCTATATCGACATATACGGTAACTATCATCTTTACGTTCAGTAATGAATAGAGCTGTAAAAAGCGGAATTATAACAAAATGCTTAGGGGGTCTCTATACTGTAGAGACCCCTGACGGCATATTTGAATGTAAAGCAAGAGGAATTTTCCGCAACAGAGGAATAAGTCCGTATGTCGGGGATAAAGTTGAACTCAGTAACGGAGTGATAACGGAAATCTTTGACCGGAAAAACTGTATAATAAGACCTCCTCTTGCAAATCTTGACCAGCTTGTTTTTATAGTTTCTACGTGCAGTCCTGCACCGAATTATCTTATTCTTGATAAGTTTATAGCGATTGCCGAATACAAGGGAATAACTCCCGTTGTGGTTATAACAAAGACCGATTTGGGCGAAAGTACTGAAATCAGCAGTATATACAGGAATATCGGAATTGATGTTCTTGAAATGGACTACAGCAGTCCGTCATCATTAAATGCTGTAAGGGACATTCTTAGGGGAAAAGTAAGTGCTTTGACCGGTAACTCCGGTGCAGGAAAATCGACGCTTCTGAACGCTGTTGACCCTGTACTTAATATTCCGACTGCTGAAATCAGTAAAAAACTTGGCAGGGGAAAGCACACCACACGTCATGCACAGTTGTATAAACTCAGTGAGGGAGGTTATATTGCCGATACTCCGGGATTTTCTACGTTTGAAACCAACCGTTATGACATAGTACGAAAAGAAGAACTTGCCGACTGTTTCCGTGAGTTCAGAGAATATACTGATAACTGTCTTTTCAGAGACTGTTCCCATACGTGCGAAAAGGGCTGTGAGGTTGTCTCGGCACTTAGTCAAGGGAAAATTTCAGCAAGCCGACATGAAAGCTACTGTGCCATGTACGAGGAAGCCAGACAGTTAAAGGAATGGGAACTTAAATGAAAACTTGTATAATATTTGCAGGCGGTGAATTTTCTGACCTGTGTTTTACTGACACAAAAGCCGATTTGGTGGTGTGTGCGGACAGGGGATGTATTTACGCCGAAAAACTGGGAATAGTTCCCGATATCGTAACCGGTGACTTAGATTCTTATACGGGAGAACTGCCTGAATATCCGGAGATTTACAGAAGTGTTCCCGAAAAGGACGACACGGACACAATGCTTGCGTTAAAACTTGCTATTGAAAGAAACTGCNCTGANGTCAGACTTTACGGTGNAACAGGTGGACGTTTTGACCATACATTTGCAAATGTTCANACGCTCNNATATGCACATNAACACGNTTGTAACATGACTATTTATGACAGTGATAATATTATTACGGTGCAGGGTGTTGGAACTGAATCTTATGAAAAATATGACGGCTGGTATTTTTCGGTGTTCTCGCTTACTGAAAAACTTCACATTGAAAAGATGACAGGCGTTAAATATCCGGTTGAAAATCATATATTTACACAGGGATTTCCACTCGGTGTAAGCAATGAAATTATTGCGGATAATGCTGTTGTTTCGGTAAAAAACGGACTTGCCCTCATAGTTCGTTCAAGAAGATAGGCACAAAACTTTTCCTGCTGAATATAATGAAAGTATATCAGCAAGGGAGGGATACATAAATGAAAATTGTAGTGATACGAAGTCCGAAATTTCTTTCAGGTTTTTTAAGAGTGATTTTTCGTATAAAAAAAGAACAGGACTAAATAAAAAAGAGGCTGTTAAAAGCCTCTTTTTGCTGTTATATAACGGAAATTTTCTTGAAAGCTTTTTTGCCCTTACGGATAATAACGCCGTCGGGATTAAGCTGTGTTTTGGGGTCGATGATTTTTTCGTCATTAACGGTAATACCGCCCTGCTGTACAAGTCGTCTTGCTTCTGAAACGGACGGTGCAAGACCTGATTTTACGAGAAGATTAAGCAGACCTATTGTGCCGTCTGTGAGGTCAGCGGAAGAAATTTCAGCAACTGGCATATTTTTGTTTGAACCGTTACCGCCGAAAAGCGCCTTTGAAGCCTCTTTAGCCTTTTCAGCTTCTTCCTCACCGTGAACAAGCTTTGTAAGTTCATAAGCGAGAAGTTCCTTAGCCTTGTTGAAACCTGCTCCCTCAAGGGTCTTTTCCATTTCTTCTATTTCCTCAACGGGTACGAATGTAAGCATTTTCAGACATTTGATAACATCAGCGTCAGCGACATTTCTCCAGTACTGNAAAAATTCATAAGGGGAAGTTNTTTCNGGGTCAANCCATACANCACCCTTTTNAGTNTTANNNATTTTTTTGNCNTCNCTGTTNANNAGGAGNGTGATAGTCATGGCGTAAGCGTCTTTACCGAGTTTACGGCGGATAAGTTCAGTACCACCAAGCATATTGCTCCACTGGTCGTCACCGCCGAACTGCATATTACAGCCGTACTCCTGAAAAAGCTTATAGAAGTCATAGCTCTGCATAATCATGTAGTTGAACTCAAGGAAAGAAAGACCCCTCTCCATTCTCTGCTTGTAACATTCAGCGGTAAGCATACGGTTAACGCTGAAACAAGCACCTACTTCACGGAGCAATTCAACATAATTGAGGTTCATAAGCCAATCCGCATTATTTACGGCAATAGCCTTTCCGTCTGAAAAGTCAATAAAACGGCTCATTTGCTTTTTGAAACATTCAATATTGTGCTGAATTGTTTCGGGAGTAAGCATTTTTCTCATGTCGGTTTTACCGGAGGGGTCGCCAATCATGCCAGTACCACCACCAAGAAGTACAATAGGCTTGTTGCCTGCCATCTGAAGTCTTTTCATGAGACAGAGAGCCATGAAGTGTCCAACGTGCAGACTGTCAGCTGTAGGGTCAAAACCTATATAAAAAGTAGCTTCACCCTTGTTGATGAGTTCTTCAATTTCCTTTTCGTCGGTAAGCTGGGCAAGAAGTCCGCGCCGTCTGAGTTCTTCAAAAGTAGTCATTTTTTTCTCCTTATATTAAATTATTTTTTATATATTGCAGATAATCCTTGCGGACTATCAGCTCACGGTTGTTTCTGTACCAGTCATAAGACTGCTTTAAGCCCGTTTCAAGAGACTTTACATCAGGCATAAACTGTGTCTGTCTTGTTACGTCGAGGATATATTCATAATTCCTGAACGGAAAGTACAGCCGTTGATTTATTTCGGGTTTCACGTATCTTATATCCGGAGTTTTTCCAAGTACTCCGTAACAGAGTTTAACCCATTCTTCTATGGTTACAGTTTCGGGATTGCCGACGTTAAAAATATGATTTTGTGGTTTATTTTCAATGATTGTTTCAATAAATATACATAAATCCTCAATATCAAAAAACTGTAATTTCATTTGTTTGTTTTCAGGTACAAAAAAAGGAAGATTTTTTTCAGCACATTCAAAAACAAATGCCTCTCTGTAAAGATTATTCATTCTACCGTAGAGATATGGCGGACGGATAATATAAGCGTCAGGAATTTTAGCAATCAGGTATTTTTCGGCATTAATTTTGTTTGTACCATATGATTCCCAGTGAATATTGAATCCGCATTCCTGCTCCTCATTAAACGGTTGACTAAGAGTTTCGGGATATACGGCACTTGAACTAATCATTATATAATTGCCGAAATTGGCAATAGAATTTAAAATATCTTTTATATCTGTTTCGTTGTATGCGGTCACATCAATAACTGAATCGAAATAAATATTTTTCAGCTTGTCGCCGAGATTATGCCTGTCACAGTTTATAAGAGTCACATTTTTTGACTGTGGTTTTGTATTTCTGTTGAGTACATAAACATCATGCCCCTTTTTCACGAAATACTCCGCAGTATAACGGCTTACAAAAACAGTACCGCCTGTTACAAGTATCTTCATAAGTTTTCCTCTTTCCTATATGCAGATTTTATCAATCGTGGTCTGTTATATCGCTGTAATACGACAAACTGCAAATCGTATATACTTGCGAGAACTGACGTTATAATAAATACGGGCAGTGAATTAAACCAAATACTGAATAATATGGGTATATAGCTCGCAAAAATATTGACAGTATATACAATTTCAGAATTACAGCAATTTATTATAAGTTGCTGAATTGAATTTTTTTTAATATCAAATTCGTCGGGATTATAAGTAGGAATTTTTGATTTCCAATTTTTTACATTTAATTTTTTATAAATATTTTTTTCGGTTTCCGATACTTTAAAATGTCTGCTGTCAACATTTATTTTTCCTTTGAATAAGGTGATAATGTAACCTATAATAAGTCTTATAACAAAATGATAAGCAAAAGTCATGGAAGTTACTGCTAATGTCAATAAGATTCCGGAACTGATAAAGTTATTTGCAGCGAACAAAATTATAGTCAGTAATGTAGACATAAAAGATATGATATACATTACTTTTTTAAAGCTGATATGATTTTTCATAAATTCACTTCCTGAAATAAAAAATCCTCAGACAGCGTGAAAACCGTCTGAGGACGAACTTGCTTCGTGGTACCACCTCAGTTTATCAGAATAAATATTCCGACCTCATAAGCTTTAACGGGCAGACCCGTCCGCACCTACTTGCTTTCAATGCAGAAACTCCCGAATGTAGTTCCCTGAAACTCCTCACTTTCTCACACCAGCCGAAAGCTCTCTGAATCGGACTTATTTTCAGGTTTAATTCGTTCACCGTTTTAAACATGATAACATAAATAACAGAAATTGTCAAGCGGCTTTTTTAGTTAATTTAAAAAAATATTTTTAAACTATTGACATTTCAGTGATTTTAGTATATAATATTAAATGTTGATTGCTGATGTGGCACAGTCGGTAGCGCAACGCCTTGGTAAGGCGTAGGTCGTCGGTTCAAGTCCGATCATCAGCTCCAACAAACAGGTATTTTCTGCGGAAAGTACCTGATTTTTTATAATTATGGGGTGAATTTTATGGTAAATTATAGTGAAGATATTATTCTTTCCGACGATATCGCCGTCAAGCTAGATATGCTTTCTAAAATTGGCAATGATT
>WFLZ01000274.1 GCA_009177225.1 Clostridia bacterium | reverse complement strand
CTTACTCTTTTCTGCCTAAAAAGCCATCTGTCTGTTTTGATTCTTANATGCNAGAGGGATTTTTATGCCTACTTGACTGATTTTTTCTGTCGAACTTACGTGNTATTAAAACGCTGTGTCAAGATAAGTGATAAGCAAGTCCCATTCTCCAACACATGGAAAATGGGACTTGCTTATTTATGTATCATACAATTCTTTTCCCTATAAACCTTCGGAGTCACACCTGTGATTTCCTTAAATACGGCTATAAACACACTTTGCGTAGAAAAGCCGAGTGAGGTTGATATTACTGAATAGGATAGTTCAGAGTATCGGAGCAAATTTTGTGCTGTATCTATTCTTGCCTCTTTAACAAAGCGTTTTATTGATATACCGACTTCCTGTTGGAACAGCCTTGAAAGATAGGTGCTGTTAAGTCCTATCATCTTGGAAAGTGCTTTCACTGAAAGATCTGCACCTAAGTTCTCGTATATGTAGTCAATGCATTTACGTATATGCAGGGATATAACTGTTTCCTTGCGTATCTCCTGCATACGCTCTGCGAAATCAAGGCACATATCTTCATATAATCTTACAACAGCATCTATTGTTTTACATTCATCAGCTTTGAGTATGTATAAATCGGAAAATGTGTAGGCTTCGGTTTGTCCCATACCGTTTTCCATACAAGCACCTGATATAGCAGATGCAGACAGTATAAAATGATATATCGCATTTTTTTGAGCATTCTTTGACAATATTCTATAATCTGAGATCAAAGAAAGTTTCCCATGCTTGAGCTGCACTCTAACACTTTCAATATCTCCAACCACAATCGAAGTAAATTTTGAATACTTTGGAAGATGCTCCGGTAATTTGATATCGTCCATTTTCTTTCTGTATAGAAGTGCAGTTAGTTCATTTCTTACCTTCACTCTGATCACTGTCCTTTCTTTATGATTATATCACTTTTCAAGTATAAAAGCAAGAATTAAGATATAAATTCCGTCTGCAATATGCTATATTATTTTNAGAGGTGATTTTAGTGAATAAGAATAATGACCTAACAGAAGGAAAAGTGTCTGCAANACTACTTGGTTTCTTTTTGCCNATGTTACTTACAAACCTGTNTCAGCAAATCTATTCGGTCGTTGATACTGCTANCGTAGGAAAAGGTCTGGGCGATAATGCACTCGGTGCGGTCGGCAATCTCTCTTCATTGTCATTGCTGATTATCGGCTTTTCAATGGGAATGACAAACGGATTTGCAGTTATCATCGCTCAAAACTACGGTGGAGAACAAATAAAGGCAGTACGAAGGTCGATAGCACTTTCTATCAATCTGTCTGCTATCATGACTATAATCTTGACAGTGACAGGTTGTGTACTGTTAAAGCCGATACTTCTTGCTATNCAGACGGATAAAGTACTTATGTNCGATGGCCTAAAATANGGCTATATCATTTTAGGTGGACTCGCTACCACTGTCGCCTATAATTTATGTTCAAGTATACTACGATCGTTTGGTGACAGCAAAACGCCGTTTATAGCGATTATCATATCATCAGCGGTAAACATTGCTTTGGACTGTATTCTGATTTTTCTTTTTCACACGGGTGTTGAAGGAGCCGCTGTCGCAACTGTTTTCGCTCANGGCTTATCTGCTTTTATATGCTATCTGAAAATCAGGAATATCTCCGATCTGCAAATCNGCANGGAAGATTTTNACGGGCATANGNATATGTATTATCTGCTTCTGAAAAANGGTCTGCCTATGGCTTGTATGAANTCTNTCANAGCNCTTGGCTGTATGGTCGTTCAAAGATATGTAAATGATTGTGGTACTATGTACACATCGGCATATTCTGTTTGCAGCAAGTATCTGAACCTTTTTATGCTACCTTCATTGACAGCCGGATTTGCTATTTCTGCATTTGTGAGCCAAAACTATGGTGCTGGTAAAACAGAGCGTATCAGACAAGGAGTCCGTGTCAGCGTTGGTATTGCCTTGACTTCGTATCTGCTACTCGGTACAATAATGGTTATTTTCCCCAGGCAGCTTGCAGGCTTTATGCTGAATGAAATGGAAACGATCTCCCTTTCAGTCAAATATCTGCGTATATGCGGAGTTGCTTTGATACTGCTTAATCTTTTGCTTATATATCGCAATGTCGTTCAGGGAATTGGCTATCCGATAATTCCAATGCTGTCAGGAATTACGGAAATGATTATTAGAATACCAACTATCATTTTTTTACTGCCGAGTATTGGCTTTAAGGCTACAGCATTTGCCGAGGGCTTTGCTTGGAGCGGTGCATTAGCATTGAATTTAATGGCATATATATTTTATTTCAAAAAACAAAATGTTTCAGATGATTGATCTTTAATAGGGGGGTATTGTATTGGCACACCCACTTTGATAGGATAAAACTGGTTACCGAATAACCATAGCCTATTGCCACACCCGAAATCCGTTCCACAAAAGTCAAATCAAGAATTTCGGCATATACCACAACAAACGCAACCCCTATTGGAACTGAATAACCGATAAGCCCTTAGATTTGCTCTGCAAGCGTTTCTGAGGGCTTGCCTTTTTTATCGGTTAGTTTCCATCCGACAGGCTTGGACGGCTCTGAGGGGCTTTTCTGTTCGTCTGAGGGCATTACAGCAATTCCACTTAAGATAAAGAGTATCCAGAAGCAGAAAACCAACCTGAAATATCAGAAATAGAAACCGCCGAAAAAGCATCCGGAATTACAGAATGAAGCAATTCAACGGTAT
>WFLZ01000346.1 GCA_009177225.1 Clostridia bacterium | reverse complement strand
ATTCCACCGGAAACTACTGCCTGTGAGTAAGGTCCTACGGCAGCCGGTGCTTTTTCTGTATGAATTTTAGTCATTTTTATAACCTCCTGTTTTTTTCAGTCATTAACGATTTTAAAACCACTGTTTTTCAGAGCATTTCTGATTTCGTCAATATGATTGTAGTTACGTGTTTCAAGAACTATTCTGAGATAACAGCCGTTTACAGCTGAACCCTCGTTAGCACGTTCATGGTGAATTGAGATAACATTTCCACCAGCTTCGGCAATAATTCTTGAAACGTCCATAAGCTGACCGGGTTTGTCAATGAGTTCGATATTCAGCGAGCAGGTTCTGCCTGTCATGAGCAGACCACGCTTTATAACTCTTGAAAGTATAGTAACGTCGATATTTCCACCCGAAAGCAGACAAACAACTTTTTTATTCTTTACCGGAACTTTATTGAACATAGCAGCCGCAACCGAAACAGCCCCCGCACCTTCGGTGACAAGTTTCTGTTTTTCCATAAGTGCCAGTATAGCGGCAGAAATCTCATCGTCGGTAACTGTAACGATATCGTCAACATAATCCGAAACGTATTTAAATGTATTTTCGCCCGGTTCTTTTACTGCTATACCGTCGGCAATAGTGGAAACACTGTCCAGACACTCTATCTTATGGTCATGAATAGAATTAAACATACTCGGAGCTCCGGAAGCCTGTACGCCGTATACCTTGATATCGGGATTAAGACTCTTTATGGCATATGCAACGCCCGAAATAAGTCCTCCTCCACCTACGGGAACTATTACAGCGTCCATTTCGGGAAGCTGTTCAAGGAGTTCAAGACCTATAGTACCTTGTCCGGCAATAACATTTTCGTCGTCAAACGGATGAATAAAAGTATAGCCGTTTTCGTCACGCTGTCTGAGAGCCTCCGCATAAGCGTCATCGTAAACGCCTTTTACAAGGCATACTTCCGCACCATAACTCTTTGTAGCCTCTACTTTTGAAATGGGAGCTCCGTCCGGCAGACATATTATTGAATTTATACCGTTTTTTGCAGCAGCAAGTGCCACGCCCTGTGCATGATTTCCGGCTGAACACGCAATAACTCCAAGTTCCTTTTCTTCTTCGGAAAGCTGTGACATCTTATAGTATGCACCTCTTACCTTGAAAGAACCTGTTACCTGAAGATTTTCCGTTTTTAGATAAATTTCAGACTCAGGATTGATATTGGGTGCATGAATTATGTCAGTTTCCCTTATGACCTTTTTTAAAACAAACCTCGCATGATAGATTTTATCAAGGGTAAGCATTTTATTTTATACCTCCTTAAACACTCTGTTCATTGATAAGCTGATTTACAAACTGCTTTGCTGTTCTCGGTGAACGTCCGTTACCCGACGACATTGCAAAACGTTCTGCTTTCAGTTCAAATTCCTTTTCTTCAAATTCAAGACCTTTCTGTCTTGCAAGTTCTCCTGCTATGCGTACAAACTCTTTTTTGTCGGGCTTTCCAAAATTGACACGGAGACCGAAACGTGCAGAAAGTGAAATAAGCTCCTGCATTGTGTCGTTGCGGTGAACGTCGTCGCCGTCACGCTCTGAAAACGTTTCCTTGACAAGATGACGGCGGTTGCTTGTGGCATAGATAACTATATTGTCCGACCGTGCCGATGCAGAACCCTCCAGCATAGCTTTGAGAGAACCGAAACAGTCTTCACCTGATGTAAATGTCAAATCGTCTATGAATATTATGAACTTAAGCGGATTATGACTTATATCGTCGATAATCTGCGGAATATCCCTTAACTGTTCCTTAGTGATTTCAATAAGGCGTAAACCTCTGTCGGCATACTCGTTCACAATAGCCTTTACAGATGAAGATTTTCCTGTACCTGCGTCGCCATAAAGCAGAACATTCTGAGCAGGTTTGCCGTCAAGAAGTGCAAGAGTATTGTCAATAACCGCCTGACGTTCCCTCTTATATCCATATAAGTGGTCAAGACGCTGACTGTCAGGATATTTTACCGGAACAGTTTCACCGTTTCTGAGAATAAACATTCTGTTCTGTGAATACTTTCCATAGCCGTATTTTCCGATATTTTCAAGACGTTTATTATACTCCGCAACAAAATCTATCTCGGAAGTTCTCCACTTCGGCAGAAAACCACTATAATTAATTCCGTCTGTTATATCTTCGGGAGTAAGACGTGAAAATTCCTGAAATGTTTTCAGCTCGTTTTCAACAGTTTCAACAATGTAATTGTCGAAAACTTTCCCCTGTGCCTTTCCGACGATATAAAAATTGTCGTCTTCCAGTACATTTTTAAGAATGTACTCACTGAGATTTATATTTTCTTTATAAAGTTCCGCAACAAAGTCTGAATAATCCGTCAGAAAATCAGACACTTCATTAACATCAGAACCGATAAGGTACATGAGATTTGAAATAACCTTATTTTTTCCAAGACTGCGAAAAACAACAATTGTATCACGTTTTCTGCAAAATTCAGTTATTTTGTCATTCATAGAATTATAACGNCTCTAATACCTTTTCAGTCATTTCGGTACAGGTAAGCGGTGTACCCTCTGCACCGCCCATAAGGTCAGCAGTGCGACAGCCGTTATTAAGAACTTTATCAACAGCCTTTTCAATACATTCTGCCTCTTCTGAAAGTCCGAAAGAATAACGCAACATCATAGCACCGGAAAGAATTGTAGCAATCGGATTAGCCTTATTCTGTCCTGCAATGTCAGGTGCAGAGCCGTGAATAGGTTCGTACATACCTCTTGTTGTTGCACCGAGTGATGCAGACGCTAACATTCCGATTGAGCCTGTAATCTGTGACGCTTCGTCAGAAAGAATGTCACCGAACATATTTGATGTTACGATAACGTCGAACTGCTGTGGGTTTCTTACCAACTGCATAGCTGCATTGTCAACAAACATATCATTGTATTCAACTTCCGGATACTGTTCAGCAAGTTCGTGCATAGTCTTACGCCATAAACGTGAACTTTCAAGAACGTTTGCTTTGTCGATACTGCAAAGTTTCTTGTTACGCTTCATAGCTGTCTCAAATGCAACACGTCCGATTCTCTCAATTTCGGTAACACTGTAAGCTTCTGTATCATAAGCTTCTTCGCCGTACTTGCCCTGTCTGTAACCTCTGTCGCCAAAATAAATACCGCCTGTAAGTTCACGTACTATCATAAGGTCGAAACCGTCGCCGACGATTTCCTCTTTAAGAGGTGATGCAGAACGCAGTGCAGGATAAAGTGTAGCCGGACGGAGATTTGTGAAAAGCTCCAGTGCGGAACGGATTCCAAGCAGTGCCTTTTCCGGACGGTTTTCACCCGGCTGATTGTCCCACTTAGGTCCTCCGACTGCTCCTAAAAGTACGCTGTCGCTTGCAAGACAGCCGTCAACAGTTTCCTGCGGAAGCGGTACACCTGTAGCGTCGATAGCACAACCGCCGATTAAGTATGGTGTAAAATTGAACTTATGACCGAATTTTTCAGCGGTCTTTTCAAGTACAGCAACAGCACTGTCTACTATTTCAGGACCTATGCCGTCACCTTTAAGAAGTGCAATATTAAATTCCATTTCTATAATTCTCCTTTATTTTAAGCCCGACAGATGTCGGGCATTTTTTTATATACAGTTGCTGTCAAGATTCTTATNGCAGTCATCATCTTCACATGGTGAAAAGTCATATCCTACATAAAGAACTTTGTTTCCACGCACTAAAATGTCTATGCCTTCGCCCCATTCGCCCTCACCCTCAACAGCGTAAGCGATTTCGTCACCCTCAGGAATACTGACAGAAAGACTTGTGAACCAGCAGTATTTAAGAATATCCCTGACGTTTTCAATTTCGGGAAGTTCAAAATCCTCATCAAGTCCACCTACTTCAGCACACTTTATTATGCCACTACAAATAAGGTCAACCATTTCGTCGGGCATATTATTAAAGTGTTCAATACACTTTTCAGCGTATTCCTTAACAGTATCATCTTTAAGATATACGAAAAGTCTGTCATCTCCGTCATTTTTAAAAATACGGCTTATGAAAGTGCCTTCCAATATTTTCTCACCTGGAGAGAACAGTTCCAGATTTTCAATCATTACTTTATAATCCCCTCAGCTATAGAATTAATTAAACCACCGTTTTCAATGATTTTCTGTACAAACTCCGGAAATGGTGCTGTCTTGTATTCCTTGCCTGTTGTAAGGTTGCGGATAATACCGTTGTCCATGTCTGCTTCAACACGGTCGCCCTCGCTGATACCGTCAACTGCCTCGGGACACTCAACAATAGCAAGTCCGATATTGATAGAGTTACGATAAAAAATTCTTGCAAAACTCTTTGCTATGACAAGTGAGATACCACTTGCCTTGATAGCAATAGGGGCGTGTTCTCTTGACGAACCACAACCAAAGTTGAAACCTGCTGTGATAATATCACCCTGCTGAACTCTTGTAACAAAAGTCTTGTCCAAATCCTCCATACAGTGTGAAGCAAGTTCTGCATGGTCGCTTGTATTGAGATAACGTGCCGGAATAATTACGTCCGTGTCAACGTTATCGTTGTATTTTATAACATTTCCCTCGTATTTCATACGTTCATAACCTCCCAAGGACTTGAAATTTTTCCTGTAATTGCACTCGCTGCTGCTACCGCCGGACTTGCAAGGTAAACTTCCGACTCAACATGACCCATTCTTCCGACAAAGTTTCTGTTTGTTGTCGCAACTGCTCTTTCGCCCTCTGCAAGTATACCCATATGTCCACCAAGACACGGACCGCAGGTAGGTGTTGAAACAACTGCACCGCTTTCAATGAATATCTTCAAAAGACCCTGTTCCATAGCGTCAAGATAAATCTGCTGTGTTGCCGGAATTATTATTACACGGACGTTTTTCGCACACTGTTTTCCTTTCATGATTTCAGCGGCTTCCTGTAAGTCCTCAAGTCTGCCGTTTGTGCATGAACCGATTACAACCTGATTTATTTCAATATCACCAAACTGGTCAAAAGTTTTGGCATTTTCCGGAAGATGCGGGAAAGATACAGTCGGTTCAATTTCAGAAAGATTTATGTCAATAACTTCGTCGTAAACTGCATCTTCGTCTGCCTTGTAAACTGTCGGTTCTTTTGCACCGTGAGCCTTTACGTATTCAAGTGTTATGTCATCAACTTCAAAAATACCGTTCTTTGCACCTGCTTCAATAGCCATGTTGGCAATACAGAGACGGTCTGCCATAGAGAGTGAAGAAAGTCCCTCGCCTGTGAACTCCATTGAACGATACAAAGCACCGTCAACTCCAATTTTACCGATAATGTGAAGAATAACGTCCTTGCCTGAAACGTACTTGCGGAGTTTTCCTGTAAGATTGAACTTTATAGCAGACGGTACTTTAAACCATGCTTTACCAATAGCCATACCGCACGCCATGTCAGTTGAGCCGACACCCGTCGAAAAAGCACCCAATGCACCATAAGTACAAGTATGTGAATCCGCACCGATTACGACATTACCACAAGTAACAAGTCCTTTTTCGGGCAGGAGTGCGTGTTCTATGCCCATTTTGCCTACATCATAGAAATGTGTAACCTCTTTTTCACCACAGAAGTCACGGCACATCTTGCACTGTTCAGCAGCTTTTATGTCCTTGTTAGGTGCGAAATGGTCCATAACCATTGTCACCTTGTCCTTGTCAAATACCTTTTCCTTGTTGAGCTTTGCAAACTCCTTTATAGCAACCGGAGATGTTATATCATTTCCGAGAACCAAGTCCAGATTAGCAAGAATAAGCTGTCCTGCCTGAACTGATTCAAGCCCTGCATGAGCTGCAAGGATTTTCTGAGTCATTGTCATACCCATTTTTTATATCATTCCTTTCAGATTTTTTATAATAAACTTCTTTAAGAAGTTATTTGTCTTTTTTCTGTGTGTTCCTGTAAATAAATATGGCAATTATGCCCCCAACATATATGACGGCAGTCAAATCACTTCCTTTAAAATAATTCTTGTATAGTAGTAAAGACTATAAAATAAATCTTCCGGAAAAAGACTGACTATAAACTCATCAACATCAACAATGTCTTCTTCGTCGTCATCGTCGTCATATTCGGGGTCGAGGTCGAAACCCTCCGGAAGCAGATACTTGTCGTTCAGAATATCCGACATATTTTCCAAAGGTTCAGCGTGTTCCATACGGTCGGCATCATCGCACAATTCCAGATAATATTTGAACTCGTCTAACAGTTTATCCGCAAGCCATACCGCAACCAGATTGTCCGTCTGCTTTGCCTTTTCATAGATTCTTACAAGAAAAACAACCACAAACGGAGCAGGTGTAAACAATGTTGACTGATGTTCAAAGTTTGAAATACTATTCCACGCCTTTTTTACTTCGTCAATGTCTTTCATTTCGTCAAGAGTCTTTAACAGCTCAGGATAATTTTCAGCCGTATCATAAGCTGTAACCATTCTATGCCACGGAATATCATCAACATTCAAATTCTTGATATAATCTTTGATACTGTCCATAATTTAAACGCCTCCTTATTATTTATAATTAATCCATATGGTAAACATACATTATTTCTTTGACTTCTTTTCCACCAATTACATCTTTCATGTACTCTCCGCTGAAAATAAAACCATAATTTTCATAGAATTTTCTTGCTCTGAAATTTTCTTCTAAAACATACAACAGAACATACCGGAATCCCATTTTTTTCAGTTCTGTAATCGCTCTGTCAAGCAGGTATTTCCCAAAACCTTTTCCGGTATACTCAGGCAAAAAATATATAGATACGATTTCACCGTAATTACTGTACTTTTCCCACCTCGAACGACAAAAACCACAAGTTCCGATTATCTGACCGTTTTCTGTCGCAACAAGATTGTACATACCTTTTCCGCTAACACTTTCTGCCCATCTGCCAGCCGGAATACTGTCAAGATAATGCTGTGTTAATATTCCCTTATATGCGAATTTCCAACTTTTTTCATAGACACCACTTAACTCATACAAATCATCTTCCAAGGACAAATATCTGATTTCCATAATCATTCACCGCCCTTTGTATTTCAGCCGAATATCACTGCAAATACGGTCAAAAAAATCTGCATCAATATAGCACCTATTCCGGTTTCCTCATTATATTNCATAGTCAGTCTCCTTTNAATCANTTTTCCGTGNTATTCTTAAACAGATTTATTTTCCATAATCATTCATATGCTTATATAGTAAGTTCAATTTGGTTGCCTTCCAAATCAACTATACAGCTTTCATAATATCCGTCGCCTGTTGTTCGTGGTTCACTTATGACCGTGTAACCGTCCGCCTTTAATTCTGCTGTCAGACGGTCAACATTTTCAGCACTTCCCAGACTGAACGCAATATGTGCATAACCCATTTTTTCGGTATTTTTTATGATGTCGGAAACTTGCGGTTTGTTCATGATTTCAAGTCTTGTTCCCTCGTCAAATGACAGAAAATAAGACCTGAAATCTGTTTTTTTATTATGATACATATTATTCGGAACAGCATTGAAATACTTGACAAAAAAGTCCTTTGTCCTTTCCAAATCAACGACATACATAGCAATGTGTTCAATCCTCATTATATTTCTCCATTAACCCTCTTGATATGTACAGTCCAGTAATCTTTGTAAGCATATCCGTCATGTGTACCAATCATAAAATATTCTGATTTGGAAAAACCGAATTTCTGTACTGCTTTTATCCTTTCAACAGCATATACAGGAACTTTTGTTATTATTTCAGTACAGCCAAACATTTCAAAAGCCGGAGGAACAATAACTGACAGAATATCAAAAAGAATATTTTCCTTTTCATAATCACTTTTTACGTCCAGACGCAAAACACCGTCGCCGTCAAATTTGTCGTCGGAATCACGGCGGAACAGTTCAACCGTGCCGACAGCTTTATTTACGGATTTATCTGTTACAGTAAATCTTACAAAATACCGCTCATGATAGGAAAACAACCAGAACTTAACAGATTCAAGCATTTTTTCTTCTGTAGGATAATAGAAATTATCTCCGTTGCAGTTGTCGCTGTTGAAAAACGGCAGTGCATTCTTATCACTGTATACTTCAAGAAGGTCTAACACATCCGTTTCCTCAACAAACCTCAACAGATAATTTTTGTTTTCAAAAACAGGACATTTTTTATATACATCTAACATAAAAAATTCTCCTTAAAAATTCACTTATTTCTTATTGATTATAGCACCCTTGTCAGCAGACGAAACCATAGAAGCATAACGTTTCAAATAACCAGTGATATTTTCCTTTTTCTTGATAGTCATGGTCTTTTTACGTTCTTCAAGTTCTTCGTCGGAAACTTCAAGATTAATGCTGTAGTTCGGGATATCAATTGAAATAATATCACCGTCCTTTACGTATGCAATAGTACCGCCGTTTACAGCCTCAGGAGAAACGTGACCGATAGCTGCACCACGAGTTGCACCGCTGAAACGTCCGTCAGTGATGAGTGCTACTGTTGAGCCAAGTCCTGCACCCTGAATTGCAGAAGTCGGCGAGAGCATTTCTCTCATACCCGGACCACCTGCCGGACCTTCATAACGGATAACAACAACGTCACCTGCTTTTATACCACCGTCGTAAATAACCTTTATAGCTTCTTCCTCACTGTCAAATACACGTGCAGGACCTTTATGTACAAGCATTTCCAGAGCTACCGCACTTCTCTTTACAACACATCTGTCGGGTGCAAGATTACCACGAAGAACGGCAATTCCGCCTGTTTCGCTGTACGGGTTGTCAATCGGACGGATTGTTTCGGGGTCTTTATTGATACAGCCTGCGATATTTTCACCGACAGTCTTTCCGGTAACTGTCATGCAGTCTGTATTGATGAGATTCTTCTTTGCAAGTTCGTTGAGTACAGCATAAACACCGCCCGCTTCGTTCAAATCCTCCATATAGGTGTGACCTGCCGGAGCAAGATGACAAAGGTTAGGAGTTTTCNCACTGATNNCGTNGGCAATGTCAAGATTAATGTCNATTCCGCNCTCGTNTGCAATTGCAGGGAGATGTAGCATACTGTTTGTTGAACAGCCCAGAGCCATATCAGCAGTAAGAGCGTTATAGAAAGCTTTTTCCGTCATGATGTCAAGCGGACGGATATTTTTTCTGTAAAGTTCCATAACCTGCATACCTGCCATTTTAGCAAGTTTTATTCTTTCAGAGTAAACTGCCGGAATAGTGCCGTTGCCTTTAAGTCCCATGCCAAGAACTTCGGTAAGACAGTTCATTGAGTTTGCCGTGTACATTCCCGAACATGAGCCACAGGTAGGACAGGCATTATTTTCAAATTCCTCAACATCTTCAAGTGTCATTTTACCTGCTGTATATGCACCTACTGCCTCGAACATACTTGAAAGGCTTGTTTTCTTGCCCTTTACATGACCTGCAAGCATAGGTCCACCGCTCACGAAAATAGTAGGAACATTCAGACGTGCAGCAGCCATAAGAAGTCCGGGAACGTTCTTATCACAGTTAGGAACCATAACAAGTGCGTCAAAATGGTGAGCAAGTGCCATACATTCAGTAGAATCTGCAATAAGGTCACGGGTAACAAGTGAGTACTTCATACCTGTATGACCCATTGCTATGCCGTCGCATACTGCTATTGCAGGGAATACAACAGGTGTACCACCTCCCATTGCAACGCCGAGTTTTACAGCTTCAACAATTTTGTCTATATTCATATGTCCGGGTACTATCTCATTGTATGATGATACGATACCAACAAGCGGACGGTTCATTTCCTCTTTAGTATGTCCGAGTGCGTTGAAAAGTGAACGCTGTGAAGCTTTTTCAACTCCGGAACAGAAAAAATTTTCACTCATAATTTTTTACCTCACTTTAAGTATTTATTTAATCATAATTTACTGAATAACAGTAAATGGCGACAGATGGAGGGAATTGCACCCTCGTTCGTCACGCACGAAGCAGACCGTGTTACTCCTTCACCACATCTGTCATTTCAGGTACATAGAAAAACAACGAACCTGCCATTTTAAATAATATAAGTCCGATAACAAGAAAAGGTATTCCCCACATAAAACTTAATAATTCTTTTTTGCAGTCAACAATTACTATTCCAAGCTTTGAATAATCCTTGTCTGTGATTTTATTTTCAAGTTCATAGTAATTATGCATATTTAACACAAAATCCGGAAAATAATCAAAATTCTTTTCAGTGAAATATCCTGATACTTCTTCACCCTTGAAAACTTTATCATATTCGGCTGTACCTTTTTTAACCATGACAGGACGATATTTTCCAGCAATATGAACTATAAAACATTCATACTCAGTAATAATACCTGTTAATAATGTCTGAAAACATACAACATCTTCATTTTCACTTTCCTTTAATGCAGCCTTGAAAAGACTTGGCGAAAAGAGTATGCTGTCATTTTTGTGGATTTTATAGTCAAAGGTAAATTCAATCATTGTATGTCGTCCGCTGATACGATATGCTCTGTAAAAACCACTCAAAAAAAGAAATATGGATATAATGACAAAAGCAAAAGAAATAATATGTTTTCTGTTTGGCATAAATTTTCTTATATAAGAATCATACATAATATTTACTCCATAATCTCATTACAAAAACAGGGGTCGGAACTGTTATCAAGCATTTTTTTGAAATTCCGACATTTCCATATTAACAAACCTTGAAATCATTTCTCTGTAAAGTACCTCAATCATATCTGAATCAGCACCGTATTCTTCAGCTTTTTCCCTTACTTTTGCAATTACTTTTTCAACCCGACCAGTGTCCTTAACACTGTCCTCATCTTTTTTGAATTGTGATGCCTGAATAACATATGTTCCTCTTTCGGCAATTAATCTGATAATTTCATTATCAATTCTGTCAATATTTTCTCTTACTTCTTCTAAACTATTACATATCATAAAATTATCCTCCGAAATCTGTTAACTGCTGAATGAATAATATATTTTTTAAAAAAACAGGTGACGGCACTGTTATGAACCGTCACCCGATTAAGTCCGATTCACAGCCGAAAATCTTCGGTTTGTAAATCAGCAATCAGCAACTGCTAATTGCCAATTGTCAGTTGTTAATGAACTTGTCTTCTTCGTTGTTCCAACTGTAAAGCTTTCTGATTTCTTCGCCTACCTTTTCGGACGGATGTTCAGATGCAAGCTTTCTCATAGCACGGAAATGTGCCTGACCGCCGGCAGCAGACATATCAAGGAGAAATTCCTTAGCAAATGAACCGTCCTGAATGTTCTTGAGAATCTGCTTCATAGCTTTCTTTGTATCTTCTGTGATTACCTTAGGACCAGTAATGTAGTCACCGTATTCAGCAGTATTTGAGATAGAGTATCTCATACCTGCAAAACCGCTCTGATAGATAAGGTCAACGATAAGCTTCATTTCGTGGATACACTCAAAGTAAGCGTTTCTCGGGTCGTAACCTGCTTCAACGAGAGTTTCAAAACCAGCCTGCATTAATGCACATACACCGCCACAAAGTACAGCCTGTTCACCGAAAAGGTCAGTTTCAGTTTCTGTTCTGAAAGTTGTTTCAAGAACACCTGCTCTTGCACCGCCGATTGCAAGACCGTAAGCAAGTGCCATTTCCTTAGCCTTGCCTGTAGCGTCCTGATNTNCAGCAACGAGACAAGGAACGCCCNTNNCTGNCTGATNTTCGCTTCTTACAGTATGTCNCGNACCTTTAGGTGCAATCATAGTTACGTCAACGTCAGCCGGCGGTACAATCTGACCGAAGTGGATAGCAAAACCGTGAGCGAACATAAGCATATTGCCTGCTTCAAGGTTAGGAGCGATATCTTTCTTATACATTTCAGCCTGCTTTTCGTCATTGATAAGAATCATGATGATGTCAGCCTGCTTTGCAGCTTCAGCAGCAGTGAAAACTTCAAAGCCCTGAGCAACAGCCTTGTCCCATGACTTAGAGCCTTCATAAAGACCGATAATAACTCTGCCGTTGTCTCCGAGAGACTCCTTAGCATTAAGTGCGTGTGCGTGACCCTGACTGCCGTAGCCGATTACAGCAATTGTCTTTCCGTAAAGAAGGGAAAGGTCGCAGTCCTGTTCATAAAAAACCTTTGCAGTATTTTCCATTTCTGGTTACTCCTTTAATTTTAATAAATTTATTATACTGTCCTGCCGGACAATTATAATCTTACTGTTATTTAACAGTCTTAAGACAACGTTCGCCACGTTCAACAGCGACAATACCAGTACGGCACATCTCCATGATTCCGTAAGGCTTTACAAGTTCAATGAAAGCATCTATCTTAGACGTTTCGCCTGTAAGTTCTATTGTAAGGGACGTTGGATAATAGTCCACAATCTTTGAACGGAAGATTTCCACTGCTGTCATAATATCCTGTCTTGTTTCAGGCTTGTTTCTGATTTTTATAAGAAGAAGTTCACGGATAACAGTGTCATGCTTGTCAAGCACTTCAACTTCCTTTACATCATGAAGCTTGTCAAGCTGTCTGATTATACGGTCTTTTACTTCCTCGTCGCCGTGAAAAGCAATGGTAATACGTGAAAATTCACTTGATTCGGTTTCCCCCACTGTGAGACTGTCAATATTGAAGCTTCTTCTTGTAAACATTCCTGAAACTCTTGAAAGTACGCCGGAAAGATTTGAAACGATTACACCTATTATGTACTGTTTAGCCATTTCACTCACCTCACTTTATTTCTGTAATAATATCATCAATCGAACCACCGGGCGGAAGCATAGGCAGTACAAATTCATCACTGTCAACAGCACAGTCGATAACAAAAGTACCATCATATGCAAATGATTCCTGAACGGCGTTTCTGAGTTCGTCCTTTGTGAAAACTCTTGCACCCTTTGCGCCGAAAGCTTCGGCAAGCTTTACGAAATCGGTCTTACGTCCGTCAAGAGTAGTGTTTGAATAATGCTTGTCAAAGAAAAGTGTCTGCCACTGACGAACCATTCCGAGTACACCATTATTCATGATAACTATTGTAAGGGGAGTATTTTGTGTAACAGATGTAGCGAGTTCGTTGAGATTCATACCGAAACTGCCGTCACCGGTAAATAGAATACTTCTTCTGCCTGTAGCCTCTGCCGCACCGATTGCTGCACCCATACCAAAGCCCATAGTACCAAGACCACCGCTTGTAAGGAACGTTCTCGGCTTTTTGAGGGGATATCTCTGAGCAGTCCACATCTGATGCTGTCCGACATCTGTAACAATATTAGCATCTTTTTCGTATTCGCTTACAATGTCAACGATTGCGAACGGGTCAAGCTCCCTGCCCGACCTTGCACTTTCTATACGCTTTTCCTCGTCTGCTCTAAGTTCTTCAATACGTGCAGACCATGCTTCATGCTTCTTTTCCTCAACCATAGCTGTAAGACGTTCAAGAGCGTCTTTTATATCTCCCTGTATGGAAAGATTTGCAGAAACATTCTTGTCAAGTTCCGCATTGTCAATGTCTATATGAACTATTCTGAAATTCTTTGCAAAACGTTTCAGATTACCTGTTGCTCTGTCGGAGAATCTTGCACCGAGAGCAATAACAAGGTCTGCTTCATCTTCTGCAACAGAAGAAGCATAGTGACCGTGCATACCCTGCATACCGAGAAAATGCNGATTATCNGCNGGAACTGCTGAAAGTCNCATGAGAGAACAGCCNAGCGGTGNGTCAATCTTGTCAGCGAGTGCAACAAGTTCATCTGATGCCTTACCTGCGATTATACCACCGCCAAAATAAATATACGGTCTTTCACATGAATTGATAAGTTCAGCCGCCTTTTTCAGCTTTTCGTCCGGTGCGAAACTGAGAGGATAAGGCACAACAGGCTGACTTTCCGGTGTGAAGTCACATTTTGCTATCTGTACATCTTTAGGAATATCAACAAGAACAGGTCCGGGTCTGCCTGACTTTGCAATCTTGAAAGCCATACGGAGAGTATCGGCAAGTTCAGAAACGTCCTTTACAATGAAATTATGCTTTGTAACAGGCATAGTCACGCCTACAATGTCAACTTCCTGAAAGCTGTCACGTCCGATAAGACTGCACGGAACGTTTCCGGTAATGGCAACCATAGGAACAGAGTCAAGATAAGCTGTAGCGATTCCGGTAACGAGGTTAGTCGCACCCGGTCCGGAAGTAGCAATAACTACGCCGACTTTTCCGGTAGCTCTTGCATAGCCGTCGGCAGCATGGGAAGCTCCCTGTTCGTGTGCGGTGAGGACGTGCTTGATACGGTCACGGCAGAGATAGAGTTCATCAAAAAGATTGATAACCTGTCCTCCCGGATAGCCGAAAACGGTATTGCAGCCCTGTTCGATTAAGGTTTCAACAACAATTTTTGCTCCTGATATCTTCATATTAAAAAGTCCTTTATGATTAAATTTTTTCTGATTTCATGTACTAACAAACAAGCCTCCGACATTCTGCCGGAGGCTCTTACCAAGCGTCATTGCTCTGAAAAGTACATTGAATCAGGCGAGAGACTCAGCGGTGAACGGGCAGAATGAATTAA
This sequence comes from Clostridia bacterium, assembly GCA_009177225.1. Taxonomy (GTDB): domain Bacteria; phylum Bacillota; class Clostridia; order Oscillospirales; family Ruminococcaceae; genus Ruminococcus. The sequence continues at coordinate 15,961 of WFLZ01000346.1, read as the reverse complement.
GACACAAGCCTCTAAGGACTGTGCCGATAATAATGACTATACCGGAAAAAATAAAAACAGCGTTCATTCTGCTCAACCCCCTGAATACTCTTTATCTAATATAATATCACTTTATTATCTTAAAATCAACAAAAACACGAATATTCGGCGAAAATCAATAAAAAAATTTTTTCAGGATATATAAAATTGTGCATTTTTCAGTACCTCATATAAAAAAATAATACATACTACATGATTCGAGCGAAAGAAAGTAAAATAATTATTGACATGACAGGCTTAATGTTATATAATAAATAATAATATTTTGAAATTACTCCGGAGGAAAAAATTGTTATGTTTTGTAATTCATGTGGCAAAAAGATTGACGATGATTCGCTTTTCTGTTGTGAATGCGGTGCAAAAATACAGCGTATTGCTATAAACAGTATTTCTTCAGATACAGGCAGAATATCTCTTGCAAAACCGTCTGATAAACAGTTTTCAGAAAATGATTCGGAAAACGAAACCGCCAATATATCCGAATCCCTTTATATCCCCGAAAACAATCAGCAGACGGAATTTTCTCCGGAAAACACATCTGTTCCCGAACCAGAGAACGCTGACATCACCGAAACAAGTCCTGAACCGGTATGCGAGGACGTTGAGAAGATTGAAAAGACAATCAGCGAATACAACAGTGAAGAACATAAAGAAAGTTTGCCGAAAATTGTTCTGAAAAAAAATATTGAAGAACCTGCCGAAGATATTCCGGAAGATTTTTCCGAACCGTATGACGATAATCTGAATACACAGTATATTCCCCCGTTTAAAAATGACGATTCCGCAGAACAGTATATTAAAAACACGTACAATGACACCACTGATACACAGTATATTCCTATGTACGATAATTATGACGAGGATTATGACGAGGATTACAGAGAACCGTTTCCACCACCGTGCGACGTTCCGTCCGAACCTTTTCCGGAATATGTCGGAAATCAGCCTTATCCTGTTCCCCCACCTCCTCCGGAAGAATACAGACCTGTGAAAGTCGGTGGACTGAGACTTTTCGGTGCAGGCATTGTTACATTCTTTACGATTATATTTCTTATTGTTCTGAGTATCCTTTTCTGTACAAAACTCGGACTTTCGGGAACAGTCCTTGAAAAAGGCATAAAAAGTCTCGACATGGAAAAAGTTCTTGATGCAGAATACGACAGTAACCGTGATGTAAATGACTTTCTGTATGAACAGACCGATTTTTACAGTATTACAAACAAGCGTGCAAATAAAAACGATTTCAGAAATTTTGTCCTTAATCTGAACATAACCGGATATATCGGCGAAAATGTTTCCGTATACGCTGACTATATACTCAACGGTGGAAAAAAACCGTCCCTTACAGGCGAGGATATCGCTGAGTATATGTTTCAGAAATCAGGTTACAACAATCTCAACAGAAATGATTTCTCATCAATTATCTACAATATCGGAGACGGTCAGACAGATAAAATTCTTTCAGTTGACGAGTGGAAAAAGGAAACAGGTTTTGACTTCGGAATTTCAAGCTACATTTTCTCATTTATAACACTCGGAATATTACTTGCTCTTATCATTGTACTTATGATATGGACTGCCGTTATAGTGGACAAGCGTGGACGGTATCTGACGGGATTCTACAAAATCATTTTCATGACAAGCGGAATCATATGTCTTGTAATCGGAATTACAACTGTAATTGTTCCTCCTGTCGTCTACGGTCAGACAAGTCATATTGTTTTCTATCTCGGCTCAAAGCTTCTGACAAATTTCAGTCTGTTCATGCTTGTAACAGGCGGTTTTGAACTGATTGCAGGAATAATTTTAAACCTCATAAATAAATTAATAGTCAGACATGAAAGAAAAAACAGGGACGGCTGAAAATGAACTGTTCCCAAAAAGTCAGACAAATATTTTCATAAAAAACTATGTAGAGCGACTAAGAAATTCTTGGTCACTCCTGCTGTTGTGTACGACTTTTCTAAAGAATCCTTGTAAGAGTGGGAATTTCTCCACCTTTCAGCATTTCAAGCATATGCCGAAATTCTATAAGGCGCGAATGTACTTCATCACTGTTGTTTTCGATAAGGTACGGAATCCCCGAACTTATGCAGTCAATTTCTGTAAGGTTGTTGTTGTTAAGCATAACAGCAGCTTTTTTGCGGAAACTGTCCCAGTCATCGTCAAGTTTTTTTGCTGATGATAAAGCCTGATTTATTTCTCCCGAATCAAGCAGTTCATAGATTTCGGATATCTCGTCAAGCATATAACTACACCTGCTGTTTATCCATATTCCAAAAAATATACTCATTCCCACAAGTACACATAGTATAACAACACTTATTTTTATTCTTGTCATTGTGTCTGTCCTCCGTTTTCTATGATATATGGAGCATTTCCGGCTTTGTCCACAATAAAGAAATGTCCCTGTGTATCAACGGTTGCTATAAAAACATCACTGAGTTTTATTTTGATTTCTTTAAGAATTTTTTCAACTGTACCGTCAGCGATACCCATTGACTTTAATGACTGGGGAAGAATTTTTCCGTCTGAAACTATAACTTGCGGAGGGTCGTAATTTTTCACTTTAATTCCTAAATCTTCTCTGTCCGGAGTATCTTTCATCTGTTTTTTCATTATGGAAATATTTCCTGTAGTTTCTACAATAGCAAACTGAACCTCNTCAATATCANNCACTTCCTTTTCACGCANTGNCATCATAAGNTCNTCGACTGAGAAACGCAGTTCACGGAGGGTGGCAGGGTCTGTTTTTCCATTCCGGATTATTATTTTCGGACTGCCTGAAATCACTCTCCGTAATTTCGGAAAGATAAGATTAAGCCATGAAACTATTACCTCGAAGCAAACAAGTGCGAGTATCGGAGTAATCCCGACAAAAAGCGGTATGTCGGTATCTTCAAGGGGCAGGGTTGCAATATTTGATATAAGAATTGTTATAACGAGTTCGGAGGGCTGTAGTTCGCCAAGCTGACGTTTTCCCATAAGCCTTACAGAAAAGATAACAAGAATGTAGAGAATCAACGACCTTATAAGCACAATACTCATTTCAGAAAATCTCCTTTTTTATTATTTTTCTGTTTTATTGTTTCCCATAATTTTTACAGTATACAAAAAAGTCCTGCACAAAAAATGCAGGACTTTTCTGAAAAAAAGAGAGATATTTTCAGTGATTGTCTGTTGGTTACGCAGGTATTTTCGGGAACACGGTACACTATAAGTGCAGATACTCCTGACGGCAGGGGATACCTATGATGTTCCGCCCACTGCCTTTTTATAAATCTCCGTTCATTGAGATACGGAAAATTCTGTTATTTACCAAATTTTTTATTATATTCCTTGTAAGCTTTTACGATTACTTCAGCACAAAGTTCGTCGCCGAGTTCCGCGCTGTTCAGACAGAGAGAATACTGGTCTTTATCCTGCCATAGTCTGCCGGTGTTTACATTGTAAAAGGTTTCACGGCGTTTGTCGGCTTTTTTCATAATCGACTCCGCTTTATTTTCTGCAATTCCATATTCTCTTATTGCTCGTTTTATGCGTTCTTCCGGCGGAGCATAGATATATACGTTGAAACAACCCTTATCTTCAAGAACATAGCTTCCGCATCTGCCGACGAGTACAAAGCTGCTTTCAGATTCAGCAATTTCGTTTATAATACGGCTTTCCATAAGGAAAACTTTATCAGACAAAGGCAGATTATCTTCCATTGAACGTGCAGGATTAGCCGACATAAGAAGCGAATACAAAAAGCTTGTGGGGACATTTTCCTCAGCCGTTTCAAGATTTTCCGGAGCGATTCCGCACCTTTCGGCTGTCATTTCAAGAATTTGTCTGTTATAGTAATTTATTCCCAGTTTTTCGGCTGTAAGTTTTCCAATAACACTACCGCCACTTCCGTACTGGCGTTCTATTGTAATGATTTTCTTCTTCATTGGAAAATTACCCCCTGCTGTTTTTTATTACTATAATTATATTATACCACATTCTGCACATAATTCAAGAGGAAATCAAAAAAATATTGTGATATTTATAATTTTCTATGTTTTAGACAATGCTTAATTTACAGTATTGTGCAATATCACAACATAATATTTTACAGTTTTTTTATTCGTTCTGTTGTTTTATTTCGAGGATTACTTTTTCAACTGTCTGTTCATTTACTTTTGAGGCTGTAAGACGAAAAATACCTGTTTCAGCGGTTTCGTCCTTATCGGGAATATGTTCCATGACTTCTGTGACCCAGCCGCCTACGGAATTGTATTCAGTCTGTACAAGTTCATCGTCAAGACCAAGATATTCAAGCATATCATTTATACTCATATCACCGGCTATTTCAAACTTATCCGGTGCAAGTTTTATTATTTTTGTAATAATTTCGTCGTCCTCGTCATAAATTTCGCCGACAAGTTCCTCAATAATGTCCTCAAGTGTAACAATACCTTTTGTACCGCCGTACTGGTCTATTACAACGGCAAGATGTACTTTTGAACGCTGCATATCACGCATAGCCTCGCTGATGAGCTTACTGTCGGCTATGTGCGGAACTTCCTGAATAATCGACATTATGTCACGTTTTCCCTCGACAAGCATTTTAAAGAATGCCTTGTTTGTTATAATGCCCACTATGTCGTCAAGACTTTTTTCGTATACAGGCATACGTGAATACATTTCGGTTGTGAAAATTTTTTTTATTTCGTCAATTTCCGTACCGAGTTCAACGCCTACTACCTTTACTCTCGGAATAAGTATCTCGTCAACTGATATTTCGTCAAATTCCAACGCACTTTTTACGAGTTCGCTTTCCTGTTCTTCAATAACGCCCTGTTCTTCTATTTCATCAATCATATATTTGAGTTCGTCCTCTGTAACGCTCGGTGCTTCCTCGCCCGACGAAAACAGTGACGAAATTTTATTCAGAATCCACACGGCAGGTTTAAGAACAGTAACCAGAACAGAAAGCGGTGATGCACAAAGAAGTGCGAGTTTTTCGGCATTTTTCTTTGCGTATGATTTCGGAAGAACTTCGCAGAAAATAAGTACAAGAACTGTAATTACAGCCGTTGAAATCGCCGCACCGTTCTTTCCTAAAATACTCACAAACAGAAGTGTGCTGACTGATGATGTAGCGATATTCACAATATTATTTCCTATCAGAACAGCAGTAAGAACTTCGTCGAACTTATTGGCAAGAACAATAGCCTTTGCAGCTTTTTTGTTTCCCTGAGCCTCGTAATTTTTCAGTCTGAGTTTGTTGACGCTTGAATATGCGGTTTCAGTACCTGAAAACAGTGCCGAAAAAATCATCATAACAATGACAAGTACGATTTTCCATAAATCTGAATTATCCATAGTGAACCTTTCTGAGTTTAATTTATTATAAACTATATTCTACCATATTATATTTAATAATGCAAGTGCTGTAAAAAAATTATACGCAAAACCCCAGAAAACCTCTGAAACTATGTATTTGATATTATATTACTTGCATAAGTCAGAATTTATTGAAATAATCTGATAAACTTTCAGCATAGTATTCTTCACTCAAATCATAATACTCATATATATAAATTTTTCCGTCAGGTTTGAGAATAAAAAATCCACCTGCTCCGTTACCGGCAAAAACAACGCCCTCACCGCCGTATTCGTCTGAATAATGACTGGTCTGTGACTTTATTTCATCTAATGAATAGATAATTTTATCAATAACTTCAATCTTCATAGTATCAGGATTAGTAATTATTTCGTTTATTCCGTTGCTGACCTTTAAGATTTCCAACAGTTCATGTGGAAGAATTTTTTTTGCTGTATCATATTGTCTTTTATTCAGCGGAGAACGTAGTTGACAGGAAGCCCCATACTTTTGCTGAATTAAATTTATAATATCCAAAAATAATAATACCTCCATTAAATATTACTGAAAATTATATCACAACCATAACAATATGTCAAATAAAAAAACTCCCGAAAGCAATTTAATACTTTCGGGCTATTGTATTACTTACATAAATCAGAATTTACAGGAAGTTACTATTCTAAAATCCATTTATCATGATACTTGTCTAAAGCTTTTACGTGAAGGTGTGACCTAAAAAGATAGTACCAGCCAGGCTGAAACGGCTGTGATATTATTGTTTCAATATCACGCTTATCAAAAAAAGGTGATTCATCACTGCTCCATTCATATTGGAATAAAGCATCTGGATACTTTTTCATATACTCTGCGGTGATAGCAAGAATCATATCCGAATTCATACTTTCTATTCCGTGTCTTTCATCGTCCCAGATAAAGTCAAAAAACACTTCACAATAGTATTCCTTTCCGTTAACCGTAAACATAGGGTAATCCTCTTGGTCTACCCATACCCGAACACCTTTTTCATAATTACCATTAGGGTTCATATATATTGCGTTGTCGCTTTCCTCATGAGCATCAAATCCAAGCGGTTGAATAATCTCAAAAAATTCTCTTACACGTTCATCAATATTCATTTTGGTCTTATTATTCCGAACTATTTCCGCTGTTGAAGCCATATTCATTTCCTCCATTAAATTACAATTTATCTTACTGAAAATTATATCACAAACACAACAATATGTCAAATAAAAAAAGCCGTACTCCCGAAAGAGTACAGCTTTATTTTATTTAAGAAAATTACTTGTTAAGTCTTGCCTCAATCTTGTCTAGTTCAGCATAGAGAGCTTCCGGAACGTTACCGCCCTTAGCCTTTATGTCGTCATTGTAGTATCTTCTCATTTCAGCGATTTCCTTAGTCCAGAGTTCCTTGTCAACAGCAAGAAGCTTATCCATAACTTCGGGTGTTACTTCGTCCTCGATACCCTCAACGTTGATATCTTCTTTCTTAGGAAGATAACCGATAGCTGTTTCGTCAGCGTCAACAGTGCCTTCACATCTCTTGATAATCCAGTCGAGAACACGCATATTGTCGCCGAAACCAGGCCAGATGAAGTTACCGTTTTCGTCCTGCTTAAACCAGTTAACGTTGAAAATCTTAGGAGCTTTGTCGCCGAGCTTTTCGCCCATTTCGAGCCAGTGAGCCCAGTAGTCGCCAACGTTGTAACCAATGAACGGCTTCATAGCCATCGGGTCGTGACGGAGAACACCTACAGCACCTGTTGCAGCAGCAGTTGTTTCAGAAGAAACGGCTGAACCGATGTAAGTACCGTGTGTCCAGTCAAATGACTGATATACGAGAGGAGTTGTTGAAGCACGTCTGCCGCCGAAGATGATAGCAGAAATCGGAACACCGGCAGGATTATTAAATTCAGATGAGAGGCACGGACAGTTTTCAGCAGGAGCTGTAAAACGTGAGTTCGGGTGAGCAAGAGTGTTTCCTGCTTCTGTGTACTCTACGCCGTTAACCTTTGCACCCTTCCACTCTGTTGCGTCAACAGGCGGATTCTTGTCAAGCTTTTCCCACCATACAGTACCTTCAGCATTGTTAAGAGCAACGTTTGTGAAGATAGTGTTTTTCATTGTGCAGTGGAGAGCGTTGGGGTTGGACTTCTCGTTAGTTCCGGGAGCAACACCGAAGAAACCGTTTTCAGGATTGATAGCATAAAGTCTGCCGTCCTCACCGGGTTTCATCCAAGCGATATCGTCACCTACTGTGAATACTTCATAACCGTCTTTCTTGTAGCCCTCCGGAGGAATGAGCATAGCAAGGTTTGTCTTACCGCAGGCAGACGGGAAAGCAGCTGTGATGTACTTGATATCACCGTCNGGCTTCTTANCGCCGAGAATANGCATATNTTCANCNATCCAANCTTCNNTCTTACCTTGGAATGATGCAATACGGAGAGCGAAACACTTCTTGCCAAGAAGAACGTTTCCACCGTAAGCAGAGTTAATAGACCAGATTGTGTTGTCCTCGGGGAACTGTACAATATATCTTTCTTCAGGGTTAACGTCAGCCTTTGAGTGAAGACCTCTTACGAAGTCATTGGAAACGTCGCCGAGATTCTTGAAAGCGTCTGCACCCATTCTTGTCATGATGTTCATGTTGAGAACAACGTAGATAGAGTCAGTAACTTCAACGCCTACCTTTGCGAGAGGTGAACCGATAGGACCCATTGAATAAGGAATAACATACATTGTTCTGCCTTTCATAACTCCGTCATAGAGCTTTGAAAGCTTAGCGTACATTTCCTGTGGGTCGCACCAGTTGTTAGTCGGACCTGCGTCCTCCTTGTTTCTTGTGCAGATAAAAGTTCTGTCCTCAACACGGGCAACGTCGTTGGGGTTAGTTCTGTGGTAGAGACAACCCGGAAGCTTTTCCTGATTGAGTTCAATCATTTCGCCTGTTTCGATAGCTTCCTTTCTGAGTGCATTGAGCTGTTCTTCTGAACCGTCAATCCACACAACNTTGNCGGGCTTACAGAGAGCAACCATCTCNTCAACCCACTTAAGAACATTCTGATTGTTTGTCAGTNACATTGTATTATACCTCCNAANAATTAATCTTTTTAATATTGCAGAAGTCATATTAAAGNTCCTGTATACGAAACGTCNGAAAAAGTCAATCGTTTCTCTAATACTATTATATNCAATTTATGTCANGCTGTCAATAGCTCTNTGATATTTTTTTAACATANCAGTATATATTATTGTTTTCCGGTNTTTCAGAAAATCTTTTTTCACATTATTGNNATATAATACCTGCTATGCTATAATAACTATATAATAAATTGGTGGAGGTTTAATCTATATGAAAAAACACAACAGAATTATTGCAGGGGTTACAGCACTTTCAATTGCTTTTGTAGGCGGTGCAATCGTTGGACAAGGATATAATATCAGTCCTGCTTTAATGACGGCAAACGCAGTAGAAAAATACGGTGATTTGACTTACATTGTTAATGATGATAACACTATTACAATTACAGACTGTAACACAACTGCAACAGAGGTCGATATACCAAGCAAGATTAATGGTATACCTGTAACAATCATTGGTGAAAGCGCTTTTGCTCTGTGTAAAAATTTAACATCAATAACAATCCCGAATAGCGTGGTGAGTTTCGATGAGTTTGCATTTAACAGTTCAGGATTAACATCAATAGAAATCCCAAATAGCGTGACAAGTATTGGTCTTAATGTGTTTGCAGGATGTTCAAATTTAGTATCAATAACAATACCTGATAACATAACAAATATTGATGCTGGTGCATTTTTTGGCTGTACGAACCTTAAGGAAATAATAATTCTTAATCCTAAATGTGAAATTTATGATAATGGTACTACTATATCGAATGTTGTAAATACACCGTTAGATTGTTATTTTTATGGCACTATATATGGCTATGAAAACTCCACCGCACAGGCATATGCTGAAGAATATGGATATAATTTTTCATTAATCGATGCAGTTGCCACAACTACCACCACCACAACTACGACAACACCGCCAGTTACCACAAAACCACAGCTTCTCGGTGATGTAAATGACGACGGCTTTATAGATTCCGTAGACGCTACGCTTATTATGAGTTATTATGCGTATATATCAGCCACAGGAACAGATTCGTTTCCTGAATACCTCGACAAAATGTTAGAGAAATAAAAAAATTCCCTGCCGACCGTGAGTTGTAGCAGGGAATATTTTTTGTTTTTTACAGTCATTGACATATTGCAGGGCTTGTGTTATAATTGATACACAATAAATTAATGAAAGGTGATTTTATATGAATAAACACAAGAAAATCATTGCAGGTATTATGGCAATGTCAGTATGTTTTATGGGAAACATGGCAATTATGCCGGAAGATTTCATTCCCTCTTTCTCCATTACAGCAAACGCAGAGGATTCCGTATATGAGGAGTTGACTTATACGGTTCTTAAAGACGGAACTATTGAAATCAAGAAATGTAGCAACTCAGCGTCTAAAGTAAGCATTCCTGCTGAAATTGACGGCGTTGCAGTAACAAGTATCGGTAATTCAGCATTTTACGGCTGTAAGAATCTTGTATCAGTAANCATTCNGGACANTGTTANNGNTATCAAGNATTCAGCATTTTNTGNTTGTGACNTTCTTTCTTCTGTAACAATTCCGGATTCTGTAATAAGTATAAACCGACTGGCTTTTTATAACTGTACAAGTTTAACATCTGTAAAGATTGGAAATGGTCTGATAAGTATCGGAGAAAGTGCTTTCTCAAACTGCAAAGGATTAGCGTCAATAACAATTCCGGACGGCGTAACAGAAATCGGTAATTCTGCATTTTCAAGCTGTTCCGGTCTTGCGTCAATAACAATTCCCGGAAGTGTTGTAAAAATAGGTAACTCTGCATTTTCCTACTGTGCAAGTCTTGCATCAGTAAAAATTCTTGAAGGCGTAACAGCTATTGGTTCAAATTCATTTTATAGCTGTAAAGCGTTGGGTACAGTAACTATTCCTGAAACTGTAACATCTATAGGTGAAAGTGCATTTGAAAACTGTACTGTTCTGACTTCTGTAACAATTCCCGGAAGTGTGCAAACTATAAACCAACGTGCGTTCAGTAACTGTAAAAGCCTTACTTCCGTAAAGCTTCTTGAGGGTATAACAAGTATCGATGCTAATGTATTCAGCGGCTGTGAAAGCCTTTTGTCTGTAACACTCCCTGAAAGTCTGATAAGTCTCGGCAACTCTGCATTCTCATACTGTACAAGCCTCACCTCACTTACAATTCTTGAGGGATTAACCAAAATACCACGGTCTGCTTTCTACGGCTGTACTGTTTTGACATCTGTAAAAATTCCGTCAAGTGTAATAAACATTGGAGAATATGCGTTTTCTGACTGTCAGAGCATGGTGTCGCTGACAATTCCCGACAGTGTGACGAATATCGGCGAACAGGCATTCTATAAATGCAAAAGCTTAAAATCACTGGATATTCCGGGCAGTGTAGTCAATATCGGTTCGGAGGCTTTCAGCAATTGTACAGGTATAACGTCTCTTACGCTTTCAGAGGGTCTGATAAGCATCGGAAATTATGCGTTCCGTCAATGTTCAGGCATTGAATCTGTAACAATTCCCGAAAGCGTTTCAAGTATCGGTACATATACATTTTCAAAATGTTCCGGTCTGCAATCAGTAACAATCCTTGAAGGTCTTACAGGAATCGGAAATTATGTATTCAATGAATGTACAAGTTTAANATCCGTTACAATTCCCGACAGTGTGACAAATATCGGCAATTACGCATTTTACAAGTGCAGTTCTTTGCAGGAAATAAAAATTCCGGACAGTGTAACAAGAATCGGAGAGAGTGCATTCAGTGAATCTGGTCTTACTTCTATAACAATTCCTGCAAGCGTATCAAGTATCGGTCAATTTGTATTCCAAAGATGTGAGAATCTGACTGAAGTAATTATTTCTGAGGGCATAGTAAAAATTGATGATTATGCATTTTCATACTGCGATTCTCTTAAAGAAGTAACTATCCCTGAAAGTGTTGTAAAAATAGGAAGTTACTCATTTTATTACTGCAAGGGACTGGAAAAGATAACTTTTCTTAATCCTGATTGTGTGATATCAGATTCTAAAAATACAATTTCAAATGATAGTTGGTCAGACAAGTTTGATGGTACAATATATGGTTATGCTGACTCAACCGCACAGGCATACGCCGAAAAATATCAACGTAACTTTGCACTTATCGGCTCACAATCTGATATAACTTTATTCGGCGATACCAATGAGGACGGACAGGTAGGTATATCCGACGCAGTACTTATAATGCAGTCAATTGCAAATCCGGAAGAATTTCAGATGACTGAACAGGGTAAGCTCAATGCTGACGTTGTTGACAACGGTGGCGGTATCACAAATATTGACGCTCTTGCTATTCAGTACGTTGAAATAAAAACTATTACAAGTGAAGTATTCCCGATAACTTCGGAAGAACTTGAAGCTTTAAATCAGTAATTCTATAAAAAATCCCTGCCGACTGTTAGTGGTTTGCAGGGATTTTTTTGTGTCATAAAAGCAAGGAATAATTTGGTCATTATGCGAATTGACAGGATATTTGTTATGTGTTATAATTTTAATATAATATATGAAAGGTGGAGTTTGATGAAAACAAACAGAATTATTTCAGGAATCTTGGCTTTGTGCCTTACATATGGAATTGGCATTATTCCAAATAATATCGCTCCGGCAGTATCCATGACAGCAAGTGCAGAAATCTATAGATATGAAAATTTAAAATATGATTTTTTAGAAGACGACACTATTGAAATTACACACTGTAATAAATCTGCAACTGAAGTAATTATTCCGGAGGAAATTGACGGAATAGCTGTAACAAGTATTGGTGAGAGTGCATTTTATGATTGTAGTAATTTAACATCAGTAACAATACCTGACAGTATAATAAGCATTGGTAATAGTGCATTTTCTGACTGTGGAAATTTAACATCAGTAACACTACCTGACAGTGTAACAAGCATTGGTAATTTTGCATTTTTTCGCTGTGAAAGTTTAACATCAGTAACACTACCTGACAGTGTAACAAGCATTGGCGACAATGCATTTTCTGAATGTAAAAATTTAACATCAGTAACACTATCTGACAGTGTAACAAGCATTGGTAATTTTGCATTTTCTGACTGTAAAAGTTTAACATCAGTAACACTATCTGACAGTGTAACAAGCATTGGTAATTTTGCATTTTCTGACTGTAAAAGTTTAACATCAGTAACAATACCTGATAGTGTGACAAGTATTGGAAATGGTACGTTTAGATATTGTAAAAGTTTAATATCAGTAATAATACCTGACAGTGTAACGAGTATTGGAGCTGATGCATTTTCTAAATGTGAAAGTTTAACATCAGTAACAATACCGGACAGTGTAACAAGTATTGGAGCTAATTCATTTTCTAACTGTGAAAGTTTAACATCAGTAACAATACCTGATAGTGTGACAAGCATTGGAAATTTTGCATTTTCCGGTACACTATGGCTTGAGGAAAAACAGAAAGAAAATCCACTTGTTATTGTTAATAATATTTTGATTGATGGTAGTACTTGTTCAGGCGATGTGATTATTCCAAATAATGTAACAAGCATTGGAGATGAGGCATTTTCTTACTGCACATCTTTAACATCAGTAACAATACCGGACAGTGTAACGAGTATTGGAGATAATGCATTTTCTAACTGTGAAAGTTTAAAATCAATAACAATATCTGATAGTGTTACAAGCATTGGAGAACTTGCATTTTTTAACTGTACAAATTTAACCGAAATAATAATACCTGATAGTGTTACAAGCATTAATAATTATGTATTTTCTGGCTGTGAAAGTTTAACATCAGTAACAATGCCTGATAGGGTTACAAGTATTGGAAATAATACGTTTAGATATTGTAAAAGTTTAACATCAATAACAATACCTGACAGTGTANCAAGCATTGNAAATGGTGCATTTCTTGAATGTGAAAGTTTAACATCAGTAACAATACCTGATAGTGTGAAAAGTATTGACAAGGCGGCATTTTTTTACTGCAAAAATTTAACAGAAATAACAATTTTAAATCCTGAATGTGAAATTTACGATAATGTTTCTACAATTTTAAATGGCTCTGATTCAGAAAACAATGAATTTTACTTTAATGGCACAATATACGGCTATGAAAACTCTACAGCACAAGAATATGCCGAAAAATATCAACGTAACTTTGCACTTATCGGCTCACAATCTGATATGACTTTATTCGGTGATGCCAATGAGGACGGACAGGTAGGTATATCCGACGCAGTACTTATAATGCAGTCAATTGCAAATCCGGAAGAATTTCAGATAACTGAACAGGGTAAGCTCAATGCGGACGTTGTTGACAACGGTGGCGGTATCACAAATATTGACGCTCTTGCTATTCAGTACGTTGAAATAAAAACTATTACAAGTGAAGTATTCCCGATAACTTCGGAAGCACTTGAAGCTTTAAATCAGTAATTCTATAAAAAATCCCTGCCGACTGTTAGTGGTTTGCAGGGATTTTTTTGTGTTATAAAATTAAGGAATAATTTGTCTATTATGCGAATTGACAGGATATTTATCATGTGTTATAATTTTAATATAATATATGAAAGGTGGAGTTTGATGAAAACAAACAGAATTTTAGCCGGAGTTATGGCGGTGTGCCTTATGGGCAGTGTGGCAGCTATTCCGGAGAACATCGCTCCGGCGGTATCATTGACGGCAAGTGCTGAAAGTGACAAAAATGTATATGAAAATTTAACATATGATTTTTTAGAGGACGGAACTATTGAAATTATAAAATGTGACAAGTCTGCAACGGAGGTTGTTATTCCGTCTGAAATTGACGGCGTATCCGTTACCAGTATCGGAAACTATACATTTGCTGGTTATAGTAATTTAACATCGGTAACAATTCCTGATAGTGTAACGAGTATCGGAGAAAATGCATTTTATAATTGTGAAAATTTAAAGTCAATAAATATTCCTGACAGCGTTATGAGTATCGGAAACGGTGCATTTTGTAAAACCCCATGGCTTGAGGAAAAACAGAAAGAAAATCCGCTTGTTATTGTTAATAATATTTTGATTGACGGTAGGACTTGTTCAGGAGATGTGGTTATTCCGGATAGTGTAACAAGCATTGGAAGTGAGGCATTTTATGAATGTGAAAGTTTAGAATCAGTAATAATACCTGATAGTGTGACAAGCATTGGATATAATGCATTTTCTCACTGCATATCTTTGGAATCAGTAATAATACCTGACAGTATTACAATCATTAATGTGGGGGTATTTAAGGAATGTCAAAGCTTAACGTCAGTAACAATACCTGACAGTGTAACAAACATTGGAGGTCAGGCATTTTCTGATACACCATGGCTTGAGGAAAAACAGAAAGAAAACCCATTTGTTGTTGTTAATAATATTTTAATTGATGGTAGTACTTGTTCAGGCGATGTAGTTATTCCTGATAGTGTGACAAGAATTGGAGGTTATGCATTTACTGGTAACGATAATTTTATGTATTCTGGTTGTAGTAATTTAACATCAGTAACAATACCTGAAAGTGTAACAAGCATCGGAGGTATGGTATTTTCCCACACACCTTGGCTTGAGGAAAAACAGAAAGAAAATCCATGTGTTGTTGTCAATAATATTTTGATTGACGGCACTGCTTGTTCAGGCGATGTAGTTATTCCTGATAGTGTGACAAGTATTGCAGTTTTTGCATTTTTGTCGTGTCAAAGTTTAAAATCAGTAACAATACCTGACAGTGTGACAAGCATTGAAGATGAGGCGTTTAAATGTTGTGAAAATTTAAAATCAGTAACAATTCCTGAAAGTGTTACAAATATTGCACCTCTTACATTTGGTTTATGTAAAAGTTTAAAATCAGTAACAATACCTGACAGTGTTACAAGTATTGAAAATAGTGCATTTGCTTATTGTGAAAATTTAACGGAAGTAACTATTTTAAATCCTGATTGTGAAATTAAAGATGATAGTGCAATTTTTAATTACTTGGTTAATGGCACTAATGGTTTAACTGCAACTTGGGACTACTATTTCGGTGGCACAATATACGGCTATGAAAACTCAGCCGCACAAGAATATGCCGAAAAATATAACCGCAAATTTGTATCACTCGGCGAAGCACCGGAACAAAATACAACAATAGGCGATATGAACGGCGACAATGAATTTAATGTGGCTGATGTAGTAACTTTTCAGCAATATCTTTTAGGTACGTCAGATACGGAAGTTTCAGACTTGAAAAACGCTGATTTGAACAGTGACGGATTATTAGATTCTTTCGACCTCTGCTTGATGAAAAAGAAACTCATTGAAAAACAATAAAAAATTCCCTGCTGACCGTTAGTGGTTTGCATGGATTTTTTTGTGTCATAAAATCAAGGGATAATTTGGTTAT
>WFLZ01000303.1 GCA_009177225.1 Clostridia bacterium | reverse complement strand
CTCAGAATCACCTGCATAACCTTGCAGAGTTGAAAGGACATATAAAGGGCGGAGAGTTTGATGCTGTAAAGGAAGAAAATGAAGATGTGCCTGACGTATTGTCACAGCTTATACGCACCGCATTTATTCCTACAGAGGGCAAGAAATTCATCGTAGCCGACTTCTCCGCTATTGAGGCGAGAGTAATTGCCTGGCTTGCAGATGAAAAATGGAGAACAAATGCATTTGCTAACGGAGAAGATATTTACTGCGCATCTGCTGCCAAGATGTTTGGTGTTCCAGTTGAGAAAAACGGTGTCAACGGTCATCTGAGGCAGAAGGGCAAGATTGCAGAATTGGCTTGCGNTTATGGCGGTTCAATCGGTGCTATAAAGGCTATGGGCGGTACGGAGCTAAGGCTTTCTGATGATGAGTTATATTCTCTCGTTGACGACTGGAGAAGGTCTTCNCCTAACATTGTAAAGTTTTGGAGCGATGTTCAGTCTGTTGCTGTAAAGGTCATTACAGACAAAAGCAGTATGACCTTCGGCAGATTGAAATTCTCATATGAAATTGGAATATTATTTATCGAACTGCCCTCCGGACGAAGGCTCGCTTATGTCAGACCTAAGATAGAAAAGGGCGATAACGGTAATACTATAATTACTTATGAGGGCGTTGACGGTAACAAGAAATGGTCAAGGCTTGAGACTTACGGTGCTAAGCTTGTTGAGAACATAACCCAGGGCGTTGCAAGAGACCTTTTGATGTACGCCATGACAACGCTGCAGAGCATGGATATCGTGGGTCACGTACATGACGAAGTAATTGTTGAATGCGATACGGACACAACTGTGGAGCAAATATGCAGCTTAATGGAAAGAACTCCTGAATGGGCAGAGGGTCTATTGCTTCGTGCAGACGGTTATGAGTGTGAATTTTATATGAAGAAATAAAATAGCGCAAAACGGCTTTTGAGGTCGTTCTGTTATTNTTTACTGNTTTCATTATACCTNTTACCGTANCTGCATATCTATATTTTGGCAGATTTAGCCGTGAAGAACAGCTGTCGCATTGTCGCACTGTTTTATCGATAATGAGGGTAATTCAAACCTATATTATTGAAAAAGCATACCAGAAAATACCGGAAAATACCGGACAGAACCAGACAAAACCGGAAACTTGTAGAAAACCGGAAAACCAGAAAGTAATTTCTGTCGCATTGTCGCATTGATTTTTAACAAGCTGATTCCAGAATCCTGAGACATAAAATGCGTCGGATATCCTTTATTCTGACCCCACGATGAACAAAAGTGCGTATTTTTGAGAAAATAAAAAAGCCGTAAATACGTGATTTAACGTATCTACGNCTTTTAAGCTGCATATTTTTTACTTTAAAAATACGCATAAAATAGTGGTGGAGGCGATGCGTACAGTGTTTAATTCACTTAATCGCAAACATTATCATTGGGAAATTCCCTATATTGCGCCATTTTATTGCTGTCTGTTTTTAATTGGTTTAAGTATGGTGCGAGGTATATATCTGGATTTTAAAATAATACTTAAAGCTCTGTTGAATTTATATGTATATTGTAAAAATTATTTCGGTTTCCGAAATAATCGACAATTATCAATAATGAAGTATTCAATATACTAAGACTCTGACAGCAATTTGCTGATTCGTGCTGTTTTTTTGCTATTGTATCCGGCTGTGATAATATTTGATACTTCGAGTATGGAAGAACGTTTCTTTTATCAAAAAGAATACCAAGCTTTCTGATATTTAGTCGAATCAAATCCAGAAAATTATCTTTAGTGTATTTTTGAATCTGAACACCTGCCAGTTTCTTTTTACTTGCTGCTGACTTAAAAGTTGCCATCTTGTCTATTTCAATCATCGAGTCTAAATATGATTCATCTGAAAAGCTGTCACAATATCGGAAGGACTCCATCATTGGATAATTTATGTATAACCGTCCAATTGATGGATCGGTTTCATCTGTGAAATACTCTGCCATTTCTTCAAGCCTATTTAAATTATCCTCAATAAGCTTCTCAATTGGTATCTCTGTTCCTCGCTGTTTGGGCGTTTTATGTTGCAAGTCACTATCGAACACAAGATAGGTATATGCAAACTTCTGGTCAAGCAATGAACGATCTTTATCAGGTGGCATCAATTCTTTTACTGCATCCTTCACATCGCATTCAAAATGATAGTATTTCATCTTGTCGTACAATGAATATAAATTAGTGGAAGCAACAACGATTTCTGCTTGTATGCCAAATCTGTCAAATAAGCAAGAGAACAGATCTTTCTCTGTATTAATACCTTCAACAATCACTAATATCTTCATACAAACGNTCCGTTAATATACATNTTTTNGAGATTATGCNCTNCACGGATTTCNCNGTCAGTAGCGTCATATAGATTANATATTNTGTTTTGAGTCATCNAAAAGCAGCAGTCAGGGCGTGTCAGCTTATTCTGCATCAGGTATGTGTTGTGGGTTGTGACCATTGACTGAAAATTTTTGTTTTCGTTTAAGATTTGAATAATCATCTCAGCAGATTCATAGTGAAAAAAAGCATCGAATTCATCAATGAACAGGAATGAGATTTTCTGAAACGCAAGTATACTCCATGAATAAAAAAGTGTCAATGACATTGTTCCTGTTGATGCCAAAGAAGTAAATGGTGCTTTATTTTGACCATTATTATAGTATGCATATAGCACATGATTGCCGTTTTCAGATTCGAATTTCAAATTATAATCAACACCGTTGTCATAGAGGAATTTCTGAAATTGTTCCAGTTTTCCCGACTCATATATAGTATCAGTCAAAATCTTNCCACCATTTGTATATCCCATATAGTTTGTANCATCGGAAAGGCTGCGAANCCAAAGCATATTCTCACAAAACTTTATTATTTTGGTTATAGGAGAATTCTCATTTGTGGGAGTATTGCGATAAATATATTTTAGCACAGACAGTTTATTGTCGATTAATGCTATATTCAAAGTACCCTTTAATTCAGGCGCAACGTATCGACTTTCTTCTGAGTCATCAAAATAATCATATCGTATAAGAATATTTCCATTAACAGTAAATTCTTCTATAAGAAGATGGTTATTCTCCATTTTTTGGTACATATAAATGATTTCATCTTTGCCAAATTTAAAGAAATATTTAAATGTAANTGGCTNTTCAGGATTATCTAAATNACGATAATANNTCGGAAACAGATTCATTTTATCCGTTAGGTGAGAAACCATATCAAACAATGCTAATCCAAGTGAGCTTTTTCCAATGCCATTTTTACCATAAATAATCGCTTTATTGACAATCCCATCGTAAACAAGGTTTCGATTAAAACTGTAATCACGAGCAGTCAGGTCAAATACCAGATTTTCAGAAAAGCCTCTGTAATTCTCAACTTCAAAACGTTTTAGCATATCAATTCCTCCTGGAGAATTTCTCATAATAAATTATATCACGCCTTCTTTAAAATGTCAATATATTTCCGTAAAAAAATTACGGAAGTGAAATTTATTTACACTAACAATAGTATACGCATTGATATTATTATTATTATGCAATCAGATTATCGTTATGTGCTTGTTTGTTATTTCACTTTGAATATTTGGGATATTCTTTTGATGTTAAGTATAATACATGATATAATGAGTTAGGAAACAATAAAATCATCAGAAGGCTCATGCATGATTTTCGTTGCACAAAAGCAGATGAAATCTTTGATGAAATCGCAGAGTATTCTGGACTTACTGTGGAAGAAGTCAAGAAGCTTGCAGAGAGCAAAAGTGCATAAAATGCGGTAATGGCGAGAATTATCATCCTATAATTCTCGCTTGTTTATAAATCCGCAGACCATGAGGCACATATTACCACATGAACCTTAGCACGGCGCTTTATAACTATCTGCAATGAATCTCATTCTCATGCCGCAAAGCTCTTGTGGAGTTTTAAACTCTTTCTCCTTCATCAGCTCATGTAGATCGTCCTCATCCATCCACGCCTTACCAGCATTGGTATAGCTGAATCCGTCCTCACTGACACCAAGAAGTGAAAGCTCGTAAATATCTACATGCTGATCGTATTTAACTGACGTTATGATTGTCTCTGTCGTAATACAGGGACGGTCAAACAAAAAAGTATTGGAAAGCATATGAATTCCTCCTTAACAATTAAAATAGTTTATTGTATCTTCATCTGCTGTCAAGCCTGAGTTGAAATATATCGTTACGTCATTCTCATTGATGACAATTTCCTTTATTGTTGCATCCTTTAAGGCAAAAGCCTCCGGAGATTTTACATCGCTCATATAACTGACAAACTGCTTAACCAGCTTATTATAGATAGCATTATCTATTGTTGAAATCTGCTTTGATTTCGCTGCAAGCTGCTTGTTCAATGCTGAAAGCTCTGTCTCATTTTTTTGCATCTTATCCAGTATAGTCTTAGATGCTTTACCCTCTTCAAGACAAGAAATAAGCCTATTCTGAGCGTTCTCCAGACCGTTTATCCGATTTGTCAACTTGATGATTTCTTCGGTTTGTAAGCTCTTCTGCACTGCCAGCTTTGCATTTACCTTCTGTATAATTGCATCCTTGTTCTCAGGACTGAAAATGCACTGCTGAAGTGCATAGAAAACGGAACGATTTAGTTGTTCAAGCCTTACACTCTTGATTTTACATTTGCAGCTTCTACGATACTGGTAGTACTTTCTACCGTTACTGTTATTGATATTTCCGGAAAATGGCTTGCCGCATTTTGAACAGAAAATCTTGCCGTTTAATGGATAGTACTGCTTTCCGGTTCTGTTAGTATGCTTGGTTGAATTTTTCTTCTTCTTTTCCTGCACCTTATTGAAATCCTCTGCTGAAATGATTGCTGGCATTCCGTTTGGAATTTCAATATATTGATCTTTTGTTGCGTGTGAATTTCTTTTACCGTCTGAATCCTTTGGCATAGTGCGATCATATGTGTAAGTACCCATATACTTTGGATTTGTCAGAATCGCATTGATGGCAGATTTTGAAAAATCATTGCCATTGCTGGTCTTGTACCCACGCTGTTTCAGATGCGTTAATATATCATCATAGCCCATATCGCTCAGGTAGTATCTATATATGTCCCTCACGATCGGAGCTTTTGTTTCGTCTATCTCATAGTAGCCTTCCGGCGTTACGCTGTAGCCAATCGGCGGTGTTCCGCCAAGATGCTTGCAATCCTTGGCAGACTCCAGCAAAGCGGCTCTTGTGTTTTTAGACAGCAGGTTGGAGTAGTCCTCTGCAGCAGCTGCCTTAATAGTCAGTGCAAATTTACTATAATTTTTATCCTCCGTATCAATGCCGTCCGTTATCCCTATTACAGCAATTCCACTTAAGATAAAGAGTATCCAGAAGCAGAAAACCAACCTGAAATATCAGAAATAGAAACCGCCGAAAAAGCATCCGGAATTACAGAATGAAGCAATTCAACGGTAT
>WFLZ01000275.1 GCA_009177225.1 Clostridia bacterium | reverse complement strand
TTCTGCATGGATTGGAACTGATAATCTGCTGTTTCACGGCAAAATCGAACACCGAAGAAATAAACGAAATGTAATTTTTGATAGTTTTAGGCGAGAGGTACTCAACAGTATCGCCGTGCTGGTCGATTTTTGAAGTTTCTGTAAGCTGAGTGATAAATTTCTGTATTGTGTGTGTCGTCATTTTGCCCATTCTCATGTGTACGACAGCCTTGTAAACACGGTCTGAAAAATAGCGGTAATTGCGGATTGTTTGGGCTTTCAGCTTGATTTCAGCATATTCTTTGAACCACTGTTCTGTAAACTCCTGNAATTTCACCGCCGAATTTATTTGACCGTTCATGCACGANTCCTCGAATAAANNCGACTGTCTTTGCAGTTCCTTTTCAATNTGCTTTTCNGTCATTTTCGGGTCAGGTTTCCACGTCATAGAACGCTCAACCTGATTTCCGTTTACATCNTAACCGCAGNAAACCCTGATTTGATAGGATTTTCCACGTTTTCTGATTGTAGCCATAAATTTTTCCTTTCTCAAGGACAGTTTACGGCATACTCCTTTGAAATTATTTTAGCGCAGATTTATGTATTTGTCAAGCACCTGAAAAGAAAATATGCCGTAAATTTCTCTATTTTATTCTAACACATTATTTTTTCTGTTATCTTTATAATTTTCAAATTCAGTCGCTAAGGCACGGGAATTGATAAATTCCATAGCCTTGCGGTATTTTGATTTCAACTGCTCCAGTTCTGAAACTTTTTCAGCACTCTTTTTCAACTGTTCACGGGAAAAAGTTGCAGGCTGTTTGTACTTGTCAAGTTCAGCGGTCAAAAATTTCACCTGTACTTCCAAATCGGTGACTTTCTGCGATAACTCCGCATTTTCAGACTTTAACTTTTTTGTATTTTTCACGCTTGCAATCTGTTTTTTCGCAAGGTCTGTTAAATTCTGAAAATCTTCCTCAGAAATAGAAATTTTATTCTTGCTGAATCGTGATTTTTTCGTCTCTATGCTGTCGATTTCCACAATTTTAACTTTCTTTTCAGTAGCTGTTTTCAGTTCGCCATTGAGTGCATCAAGTTCACACTGCGATTTTCTATTCTCAACTGCTAACTGTTCCGATTTTCGGCGTTGCTCTTTGTATTCAGTGACTTCTAAAGTACCACGTGCTTTTTCCGGTGGTAACGGTTCGATTCCATGCTGACGACAGATTCTATTCAACGCATCAACCTCCGCAGCTCTCCAACGTGCAATTGCCTGTTTTCCCTCACCGTAACCCATTTCCTTTAGTGCCTGGGCGATACCGTTCTGAATATCCATTCCACGACTGTAATGTCCGATTGGAACGTAATCAATATGTAAGTGTGGAGTTGCCTCGTCCATATGCAGAACTGCATTGAATACATGAAAATTCGGATTCCTCACCTGAAAATCGTTCATATACTCCGTCAGGCAGTCCGCCACAAGCCGAAAATCTTCCGTTCCATATCCGGAATCTTCCATTCTGCCAATCTGGACTACATCTTCATAGAAACTTTTTCGCTTATCGTTTGCAGTCACTACAGAATTGGACGGCTTACAGTGAAATAAATGCTCGTAGTAANTGCCGTNAANTTTCCGNTCATTTCTTTTCTGACGAGCATTGTATCNTTCAACCGCTCCACCGAAAAGTTCATTATATACTTCACCAATAGGTTTTGAAATAAATGTGATGTTGTCAGTAATGCGATTTCTGTCAACATTATTAGCGATAAAATTTCTATTGTTGTGTGTGATTGAACCTTTACCCTGTCCGAATGATATTCTCTTTGATTTCATATTTTTTCCTTTCTGTAAGCTGAGGGAAGTGCTATCGCAAACGGCTTGATAGCCGGATTTACAAAGGGCTTGCGACGTTTGTAACGCCTTAGTACTTGCGACATCAGTGTGACCACTAATATCACAAGTACTAAGGCGCTCTGCGAGGCTGAACGGCAGACAAGCTGCCGAAATTACTTCTGAAAATAAGAAATCAGGTCAGCCTTATTGATGAGAATTTTTCCACGCTTGCCCTCTACGGTGCGGACGAATTTCACCTTGTTTTGTGCCACGAGTTTGCGGACGGTGTTCTCGGAAAGTCCCTTGACTTCCTTGCAGCATTCCTTGACCGTGAGCATCTCAACAGGCTTTTCGACAGGTTCGGAAACTTCCGTATCATTCGTAAGCTGAATTAACAGATTCATAATCTGGTCTGCGATTTTTTCCTTTTCAATCTTTGTCATAAAAACTCCTCTTTCTCTCTTGGCAAGTTTGTGATTTGTGAATTTTCAGCATTATCAACATTATCGACAAAACATATTCAAGTGTCGATTGTGCTGAAAATGTTGATAGTTCAGATATTTGGATTTATGTAAATCATAATTCCACCTTTGTTATTTCCGTTTGCTCCCTTGACAGTTTCACGGCGGATATAGCCATATTCTTCGAGCATTTCGGCGGTTTCGTTGAAGTCCTGAGCGTTCTTGAAAAGTGTGCATCGGCATATTTTGTACAAATCGTTCTGACGGATTTGATAAATATTTTTCGACTTGATTTTTTCAATAACTCGTTCTGCCTTGACCGTTCCAATGCCAACATCACCTTGTCCGTAGGCAAAAATTGCCTGTTCACGATAATAATTCGCAATCTCAATCGCAGAACAGAGTGTGTCCAGATTTACATGAACTTCAGCAGGATTTTTATTATCAAGCTCGCACTTTATGCAGTGAATAATTCCGCAGATTCGCAGAATCAAGCCGTGATATTTTCCACCCCAATCTTTGCAGAATGCCATTTCCGTAAGCAAATTTTTTTCAATGAAATTATTGTAGTAATCAACAAATTCCTTGAACGCTTTACCCTCGAAATGCAGATATATCTCATTTTCGTCACGATATGTAAATTTTTTGTGCAGAAGTCTGTAAATCAGGTGCTGATAATTTTCAGTGACATTTTTCGGCATTGGCTGAGTATCATACTTTCGCTGACCGATGTTGCTTTGCGGAAAACAATAAATCAGCCTTGCAATCAGACCACTTCCACGGAATGCCGTGTTATTTATCATGCTGTCGAACACGTAGGGCTGACAGGCAAGACAAATCGACACATATGGACGTTTCAGCGTGATACTGTCCCTGCCAACTCGGTCGCTGATATACGTTTCACCATTATATGATTTGAGTATCAAATCAAGATTTGGAATATTATTTGAATAGCGACCGTTGAAGTTACCAAGCATACCAGCCTCGTCCGAAATCATCAGCAGTGACTTGTTTTCATAAAGCAATTTTACGAGTGCTTCTGGTGTTACGTCATCAACAACGATACGGCGAAAATTATTGTCCTGAATATTGATGATTTTCGTCTGTAAATCGGCGATTTCATCTGCCGTAACATTATCTTTCTTTTCAAGTGCCGTAAGCTGACTTTCAAGAATTTTTCTTTCTGCCTGACATCTAAAAATATCAGTTTTATTCTGTTCGTTCCAGTCGTGTGTGAACTGCGCAAAAGGACGTTTTATCGCCGAAATTACAGGCGATTTCTTAAAACTCGGTTCAGCAATTGTGAGTGCGTCAATTACAAGCGGTTCGGTATGGTCATATTTTCCCGACATTCTGTAAACTCCCGAAAAACAGTAGCTTGCCGAAGAAATCAGGGCAGTTCCAGCCATTGCAACGTCTGTTGACGTACTTTCCGATACCGCAAAAGCCATGTCACGCAAAATCGGCGGAAGTGCGTTTGCAGGATAACGAATCAGATTCGACCTATCTCGTCGAAGCGGAAAAGGATTTTTCCATTCATTCATTTTATCACCTTTCTTTTTCTGATGTTCAAAATCGAATGTATCTTGACACAAATTCGATTTCATGATAAAATTATATCATGAAAAAAAACAGTATTTCAATATGTCAGGCAGAATAAATACAGTGTCAGGGGAAATTAAGACATGAAAAATTTGAATCAGGAAATCACGAGAAATAATATTATAAATATGAGAAAATCCCATAAATACAGCCAAAGGCAGCTTGCTGAACTTGTAGGGGTATCACGTACAACATACAACGGAATTGAAAACGGAAAAGTGAAAATCACGATATTTTATGTTGAATTACTCGCAAAATTTTATAACGTTCCAACTGAAAAAATTGCAGTAGTTTCGGGCAGTTACGACGAAGGATTTTATCATGGAATACAGGCTCAGAAAAAAATAAGTGACAGCGAATTTGACAGTAAAAATATGAAAATATATCAGACCGAAAAAGAATTATTATCAGGAGAAAAGACAGAAAGTACGCTTTATCATNCATNAAAATCTATGGGATATACACTGGACATTATAAATTTGAATGAGTGCGACCCTGCAATAATTCCGTCCGATATTTTGAAATCATGTGATAGTGGAAAAATTTTCGTTCTGAAAAAAGATAAAAATTTCGTTGCATACTGGTCACCTGATGATTTCTGTAAATTCGAGCATTTTATTATAACTTCAATAAACGGCTATTTATCGGAACTTGTACAAAAAACTTATGAGGCATCACAAAATCCGAAAAGTAAAGATTTTGNTTTCATTGACGACAAAAGAGTTGCTTTTCGTCGNAATTCCAACACGTTCAAGCCGAATACGGAAACTAAAAAACTTTTTACGACTGATTCAAAAAAAGAAAAATATTTTGAACGCAAAAACATAGATGAACTTAAAGATAATCTTAAAATTTATGGTATCAAAAATGATGAAGATAGCAAAAAATAAGCTATAATACTAAAAAACAGTATTGACTTTTATCGAAATTATGTTATAATTTATTATATAAGTTTTAATTGTGAGGAATTTTTTATGACAGAAAAGGAACAGAAAAAATCTGCAAAATCTTTCGCTGAAAGGTGGAACGGAAAAGGATACGAAAAGGGCGAAAGTCAACTATTTTGGATTGATTTACTGCAAAATGTTTACAGAGTTAATAATATTTCCGAATTTATTACTTTTGAAGGACAGGTCAAACTTGACCATGCGTCTTTTATCTCAATATCCAGATTGCTCTCTTGCAGACCTATACGACTCGTTGACAATGTATTCCGAACTTCGCAATGCATACCAATAGAATGACTTGGTTGTAATTGACGTTTATGGCTTATGGTTTTGACAAGAAGATAACGGCAAGCGAATGTGTAGCGGAATTTACGAAAATGTATCAAAAACTCATATAGTGATTATATCAAAATATAGTGAAAAACTATTATTTTAATTTTTAAGAAAGGTAAGATAGAATGTTTTTAAAAATTAATGGAAAATCTTTTTTGGACTGCAATGAAGATGACCTGAAAATATTAATTGATAATCCGGATTATAGAGAAAATGAATTTATTGATTATAAAAAGACTTTTTCATTTCTCGAAACAGATGAAAAATCAATATGTAATGAGAAAAAAATTGAGTTTAAAATTGATGTCTGTTCTTTTGCTAATGCTGACGGTGGTTACTTGATTTTTGGTGTCAGTGACAAAAACGGTTGTGCATCGGAATTGATTGGAATAGATATTCCAAATGATAATACTGATAGGTTTGAACTTTACAGGAGAAATGATTTAACAGGTATAGAACCTAAAATACCATATCTTAAATTTAATTTTGTTAAACTTAAAAATGGTAAATATATTGTTATAATCTATATAAAACATGATAATTTCGGACCTTATATTTATGTGGAAAAAGAAAGGAATTACAGGATATACAAGCGTGTTGGAAATGGCAAACCAACAGCATATCATCCGGAGTTGAAAAATAGGTTTCATCAGTCACAGTCTTT
>WFLZ01000207.1 GCA_009177225.1 Clostridia bacterium | reverse complement strand
GTAAAAATTCCCGACGGTGTAGAAAGTATCGGAGAAGATGCATTTAGAGGTTGCCTTAGTTTAACAGAAATAACTATTTTAAATCCCGATTGTATTATTAGTGATTATACAATTTCAAATGGATATGATGAAACTGGACGGGGTTATTTTAACGGCACTATATACGGTTATGAAAACTCAACCGCACAGGTATATGCCGAAAAATACGGACGAGGTTTTGTATCTCTCGGAAAAGCACCCGAAAAAGAAACCGCAACAGGCGATATAAACGGCGACAACTCGGTAAGTGTAGCAGACGCTGTACTTCTTCAGAAGTACATTTTAGGCGGTGAGACACTCACAAAAGAGCAGTTTGATATTGCGGACATGAACACCGACGGCTATGTTGATTCGTTTGATATGGTTCTGCTAAGATGTAAGGCTATTGAGAATAATAAATAAAAGGAGCGATATTAGTTGGCAGTCCTAAAAACCGAAGAACTCACATACGTATACAGCGAGGGGTCACCCTTTGAGAAAGCCGCCGTTGACCACGTAAACCTTGAAATAAACGAGGGGGAAATGGTCGGGGTAATAGGTCATACAGGTTCGGGAAAGTCCACGCTTATACAGCATTTCAACGGACTTTTAAAACCAACAAGCGGAAAAGTCTTTCTTGACGGGCGTGACATATGGGCGGACAAGACAAAAATACGTGATGTGCGTTTTCAGGTGGGACTTGTCTTTCAGTATCCGGAATATCAGATTTTTGAAGAAACCGTTTACAAGGATATTGCTTTCGGCTGTAGAAACATGGGACTTGATGACGCTGAAATAAAAAGACGTGTGCTTGAAACCGTTTATGATATCGGACTTTCGGAGGAACTTTTACAGCGTTCGCCGTTTGAACTTTCGGGCGGACAGAAAAGGCGTGTTGCGATTGCAGGAGTTATGGCAATGAAACCGAAAGTACTTATTCTTGACGAGCCGGCAGCAGGACTTGACCCTGCCGGACGTGACAGAATTTTTGAGTTTATAAAAAGTTACCATAAAAAATATAACAATACCATTCTTATAGTTTCTCACAGTATGGAAGATACGGCTTCTTTTGCGGACAAGATTCTTGTCATGAATCAGGCAGAAGTTTTCTGTTATGACGATACGGTCAATGTTTTTGCACGTGCAGAGGAAATAACGGAAATAGGTCTTGACGTTCCGCAGATTACAAAAGTATTTATCGAACTGAAAAAACGTGGTCTTGATTTCGGGAAAGATGTCTATACGGTTGACTATGCAAAGGAACTCTTACTTAAACATTTAAATGAAAGGCGGAAACGGTAATTTGCTGAAAGNTATTACAATAGGACAGTTTTTTNCGGTTGACANTATAATTCACCNTCTTNACCCNCGGTTCANAATAGTCANGACGCTTATTTTTATTATCATGATTTTTACGGGAAAATCACTGTTGTGTCTCGGAATAGGTGCGGTCTATACTGTAACGGCGGTCATGCTTTCAAGGATAAAGCTGAAAATGTTCATAAAAAGTGTAAAGCCTCTTATGCCTTTTCTGCTGGTGACGGCTTTTCTGAATATACTGTTTGTGAGTGACGGAACGGTTTATTTTAAATGGAAATTTATAAAAATCACTTCTGAGGGTATCGACGTAAGTGTTTTTATGATAATAAGGATAGTAATGCTTATTGTCGGAAGTTCGCTGCTGACATACACTACTTCGCCCATTACCCTTACAGATGCGGTTGAACGTCTGCTTTCACCGCTGAAAAGATTTAAGTTTCCGGTGCATGAACTTGCAATGATGATGTCAATAGCACTGCGTTTCATTCCGACGCTTATTGAAGAAACGGACAAGATAATTTCTGCACAGAAAGCAAGAGGTGCGGAAATAGATACAGGAAGTCTTAAAAACAGGGCAAGGAATCTCATAGCCATACTGATACCGCTTTTTGTTTCGGCGTTCAGGAGGGCGGACGAACTCGCAACAGCTATGGAATGTCGCTGTTACAGCGGAGGAGAAGGGCGGACAAGATTAAGACAGCTTAAATCTTCGGCAAGAGACTATATAGCACTTGCGGTCACTATTTTTTTCCTGCTGTGCGTTATCATGACAAATCTGATTTATAGTTAGGGAAGGCAAAAAAAATGGAAGATAATTTAAAAAGAGAGACTACAAAAACCGATAAAATAACTTTCGGAAAAATATCTGCATATATCAGCAGAAACAGTTTTTTCAGATTTATGGACGAAAAGGGGATTTTCTGCTTTCTGCTTTCGTTTATTATTCCCGCAGTAATAATGATATACGCTTTTTCACAGAACGGAATACACCCTTTCGGTGAAAGACAGATACTTGTTGTTGACGCATGGCATCAGTATTTTCCGTTTTTCCGTGTTGAGAGAGAAAAGCTGATGAACGGCGGTTCGTTCCTTTATTCGTGGCAGAACGGAATCGGCACAAACTTTCTTTCACTTATATCCTACTATGCGTCAAGTCCGCTTAACTGGCTTTCCGTATTTTTCAGCGACGAAAACGTAAGAGATGCGTTTACATTAATACTTATAGCAAAGATAGGATTCAGCGGTGCATTTTTCAGTTGTTTTCTGCGGTATACCTACAAAAGAAAAGATATCTCAATCTGTATATTTTCGGCAATGTTCGCACTTTGCAGTTATGTTCTCGGCTATTACTGGAATATAATGTGGTTTGATACGATTGCACTTTTTCCGCTCGTAATGACTGGTATTTTAGCGATATGCCGTGAAAAGAAGTGGAGGCTGTTTACTTTTTCACTGGCACTGTCATTGATTTCAAGTTATTATATAGGTTATTTTACGTGTATTTTCTGTATATTCATGTTTGCGGCTGCCGGAATCATTGAACCGAAAGGTATAAAGGATTTTTTTGTAAAACTTTATATAATGGTACGTTCTTCAATACTGGGAATAGCTTTATCAGCGTTCATGCTTGTACCAGCATATTTCGGTCTGCAACTGACTTACAGTGCGAATAATGTTTTTCCTAAAGATACGACTTTCTATGAAAAATGGACTGATTTGTCTGCAAATCTTCTTTCTTTCAGCCAGCCTGTAAAAGTCGAGGGACTGCCTAATTTTGCCTGCGGAATGTTAGCGGTGTTTCTTTTCGGGGTATTTGTTTTTTCACTTGGAATAAAGATACGTGAAAAAATATCAGTACTTGTTATGCTTGCGGTTATTGTTGTAAGCTGTAACATGAACAAGCTTAATTATATATGGCACGGTTTCCACTTTACAAACCAGATACCGTACCGGTTTGCATTCATATTCAGTTTTGTACTTGTTGCGGCGGCGTTTCGTGCCTATGACGTTATGATTAAAAAGGGAATAACTGTTTATCAGCTTATTCTGTCACTCATTGCACCAACTGTTGTTTTTTATCTTAACTACCGTAAGAATCCGGAAGATTTCGCTTTCAGCAATACAAACAGAACAGTGTTTATCATTGCGGTTGCGGTTACTCTGGTACTTGCTGTATGTTCAGCGGTTTTCAGCAAAAAGAGTAGAAACAACATTATTTTTATTCCTGTACTGGCTGTTGTGTGGGGAACATTCTTCATGTTCTATACCGATTCGGATGACCATATAAAATTTGAAGATTTTTTTGACAAGGAAAAAACCAATGCTTTACAGGCTTCGATAATAATTACTGCCTTGTTCTTGTTGGTTTTCTCACTGGTGAAGATTATCAATATAAAAAATCCGTCGTTGAGGAGTCACATTACAAGTACAGGGCTTGCGTGTGTGCTTGGATTTGAACTTGTCGGAAACGCCTGTATAGGCGTGCAGACGGTTGATACATCAAGTTATAATTCATATCCCGACAAAAACGAACAGGTACAGAAACTTCTTTCCTATGCGGACGAAAACGACGACAGTCTTTTTTACAGAACCGAAATGACAGGCAGTTACACACTTAATGACAGCTCTCTTTATGGATATTACGGAATTTCACAGTTTTCGTCGTCTGCAAACGTTTCTGTAACAAAGCTCATGAAGCGTCTGGGACTTTATGCTTCCGAAGCTGGAAACAGATATTATTATAGA
>WFLZ01000155.1 GCA_009177225.1 Clostridia bacterium | reverse complement strand
TGGTCTTGCCTTGGCGGAGGGAGAAGACGTATTTACGGCCGTTGGCGCTGTCGCGGGTCTCGATGATGTCGGTGATCTGCGGGCACCAGGTCGGGGCGTCGGCGAAGGTAAGGTCGACGGCCTGGTCGAGGGTGCTGCCGGCGGCGTAGAGGAGATAGAGGAAGAGGGCGACGTTCTGGTACTCGGGGGCGGAGTCGTTTTTGCCCAGGAGACGCGGGAGGAGGGAGAGGTTGTATTCGGGGGCCTCGGAGGCGGTGGCGTAGGGTCGGAGGTCGAAGCCGGTGAAGGGGGCGAAGGGGTCTTCGCCGTTGTGACCGGGCCAGTCGAGCCAGACGGCGTGGGCGCGACCGAGGTATCGTTTGGCGGTGGAGGGTTTGGTGCCGTGGAGGAGCATGTCGGCGAGCCACGTTTTCAGGAATCCTTCGGAGAGGGTGTGGGCGCCGTCGCGACGCATGGCGTCGAGGAGGGATCGTTCGGCGTACCAGGGCACTGTCTGGGGCTCGGTGGAGGCGGAAATCCTTTCGAGGAAGTGCTGGAAGGAGATGGGATTATTTACCTGAATTTCTTGCATTTATATTAGGAGAGGGTTGCAAAAACGGGGTTGCAGGGGGCATATACTCTTTCTTCCCCCGTTGGCTGGCTTTTTAGGCTGCAAGGGGGGATTGGGGGGTGAGAATATGTCGTTTCATTCCGTCGCACGGTTGGGTGGGAATGGGTGTGAAAAAGCGCAATCTCTTGGTAAGAGATTGCGCTTTTTCCAAAGCCCATTGAAAATCAAGTATATACAAACCCAAAATCACCCAAAATTCGCACCCAAACCCACCACTCCCAGCCCAAAATCCCAAAAAGCACCCGATTTTATTGACTGATTCCCAAATATTTTGTAACTTTGCACCACGAAATGCAAATCTCTTACCAAGAGATTGTGATTTTTTCCTAATGATTATTAATGGAGATTTAGNNNNTTCCTCGTCCTCGTTCTGCGGAAACCATATACAATCCGGAATTTTTTCAGCGAGATGACGTGTGAATATTCCGAAAGTATTTTTTTCACGGCTTCCGAAAATATCCGTTAAAACAGCTCTGTCGGGTATCTGAAGAACTCTTGCGAAATCGTCGAGCAGAATTTGTGTGCGTGAGAAAGTAAACGGCTGAAAGACTGCCCACACATTATTAAATCCCATGTTCATGGCGGCTGTGAGTGTTGCTTCAAGTTCTGCGGGGTGGTGGGCGTAGTCGTCAACTACGGTTATACCTTTTTCATAACCGAGTTTTTCAAAACGTCTTTTTGCACCTCTGAAATCTTCAAGACCTTTCTGACAGTATTCCATTGAAATGCCGAGTTCGTTAACCGACACTACAGATGCAAGAGCGTTCAGAACGTTGTGATTTCCTGCGACGTGAAGTGTTATTTTACACTCACATTTTCCGTCATGATATACATCAAACTGCGTTTCCATGCCCGAAATGTGCTTTATATTGTAAGCATACCAGTCGTTGTTTTCTGACAGTCCGAAAGTAATGATTTTTTTGTCAAGACCTGCAACAGCGGTCATTGTGTTTTTGTCGTCACCATTGACTATCAGGACTTTTGAGGTCTTTTCTGCAAACTTACGGAAAGACGCTATGACATTTTCAAGAGTTCCGAAATAGTCAAGATGGTCTGCGTCTATATTGAGGATAACGGAAATATCAGGTGAGAGTTTAAGAAAATGGTCCTCAAATTCGCATGATTCACACACGAGAATGTCACTTTTTCCGGCGATTCCACTTCCATTTATGCAGGGCAGTTTTCCACCGATATATGCAGAAAGGTCAGTACCTGCGGTATACAGAATCTGAGTAATCATTGATGTTGCTGTTGTTTTTCCGTGAGTTCCGGAAACACATACGGCGTTGCTGTACCAGTTTGTTACGATGCCGAGAAGTTCAGCCCTTTCAAGAACAGGCACACCGCTTTGTCTTGCCGCCATGAGTTCGGGATTATCTTCCATTATTGCGGCAGTGTGGACGATGAGGTCAGCACCCTCAATGTTTTCCGCTCTCTGTCCGATAAAGACCTCAATGCCCATTTTTCTTACAGCGTCAAGGGTTTCTGTTTCGTTGTTGTCCGAACCTGTGAGGAAATACCCCTGTGAATGAAGAATCTGTGCAAGCGGATACATTCCTGAACCGCCTATACCTATGAAATGAATATGCTTTTTGTTTTTTAAAATATTGATATCCAAAATCTATCACCTTTCATATATTTTTTTGCTTTAGTTTAAAAATCTCTTGATTTTTTACAAATTATACGTTATAATATTTATAGGAACTGCTGTTGTGTATATCTGACAGCCTTGTTTCTCTTTGAACCCATAACATAAGGAGGTTAACCAGAATGGAAATTACAGACGTAAAAATAAGAAAGATTATGTCAGAAGGCAGACTCAGAGCTGTTGTGTCAATAACTGTTGATGATATGTTTGCAGTTCACGACATAAAGGTTGTGCAGGGCGACGAGCGTTTATTCGTTGCAATGCCGAGCAGAAAAGACGAAAACGGAATTTTCCGTGATATCGTTCACCCGATTTCTTCGGCGGCAAGAAAGATTTTTGAAGAAAATATCCTTGAAGCCTACGAAAAACAGCTTGCAATGATTGAAGCCGAAAAAGAAACGGTTTCAGAAGAAGCTGAAACAGAAACAGAATGATTTTCTGTCGCCTGCCACAACCGGCAGGCGTTTTTCATATTCCGAGAATCTTTGACGCTTTCAGTATAGCTATCTGTGTTTTTCCGTCTTTTATTTTTCCGTCCATGACAAGCTTTACAGCGTCGGAAAGTGGGATTTTTTCCACATCAAGAAATTCACCGTCGTCAAGACACTGTTTTTCGTAGGCAAGACCCTTTGCAAGATAAACATGGATTACTTCGGTATTATATGCCGGAGTTGGATAAATTTCCCCAAGATAAATATATTCGGTACAAGTACAGCCCGTTTCTTCGAGAAGTTCACGTTTTCCACATTCGTGGTGACTTTCGCCCTTTTCGAGCTTTCCGGCAGGAATTTCAGCCGTTACCTCCTTAAATGGATATCTGAACTGCCTGACGAGAAATATCTCGTTGTTCTCTGTGACCGGAATAACACAGACACCACCGGAGTGAATAATCACGTCCCTTACGGCACTCTGACCGTTTTCAAGTTCAGCGGTATCGTGAGTTAGCGTAAAAATTTTTCCCTCATATACGGTATCGCTTGAGATAGTTTTTTCCTGTAAGTGCATATTTAAACCTCCTGTTTATTTTTTCCTTATAAGGTTTTCACAGTATTGTGTATGTGCGTTTATCTTGTGACATGAATTGTAATCGTAGTAGTGGGACATATTATAGTTTTCGTTCTTACGGCGGACTTTACGGCAGATAATCAGATAAATAACAAGTCCTGCAATTCCCGAAAGAGTTATTATTATGCCTGCTGTCAGTGCAGGTGTACGATAATNGAAAGTTANANTATTTTGACCTGCGTCAGCCTTTACNGCCATGAATCCGTATGAAACCTTTTCGACTTCGGCAGGTTTTCCATTTACCTCGGCAGACCAGCCGTCACTATAGGGTACACTGTAAAATACAAGTGAAGGCTTGTCAAGGGTTATTTCAGATTCAAAACCCTTGGAATCGTACCGGAAAGCAGTTGACGGATTTTGCTGTCTTTTCCTGCATATTTCCTCATAGCTTTTTTTGGTAAGTGACGAAATATACGATATATCGGATTTTTTAAGAATGTCAGCATATTTTTCAGCCTGTTCGTCACTGAGTACAAGCGAGTGAATAAGAGTTTTCTCACGCATGGACTTGCTTTTGTTTTCAAGTTCACTTTCAGTAATAAACGTGTCAAAAGCCATTCCCATAGGTATATAAAGACTGTTTTCGTAAATCTCAAAATATTCGTTTTCACCAACATACTCAAATCCCGGCAGTTCGGACGGTATATCAATTTTGTCCTTGTCGTTGGTATCTTTATGCTGATAGTAGTATTTTACGGAAAACAGTCCTCTGAGGGTATAGTGTGTAGTGTCGGGACGTGAGGCAACGTCTCTTGTTATATCGACATTCGGGTAAAAATTCATGATTGAACTTTCAACAACACTCTGAAATGCCCTCATCGACGGAAGTCCCCACAGCATAGGATAATTGTCATAGTCCTTTGAAATGTCAACCCTGAAAAAATTATCTTCGGAAACACTTTCGTATACGTTGTCCTTACCCTTTACGGCGGAATTTATATAGTTTTTTGCAGAACTCGGACTATTTGCACCGTATATTACCGCTGTAAGCACACAGATTATAGATGCTCCGGCAGTACACCATGCAGAAATTCTTCTGAAAGACAGACCTTTTCTTTTTCTGTGGAAAATGTACCATGAAAGTATAAGAAAACCAACGGCAACGGCAAGTGTAAACCAGAAATAAAATATGTCTCTCGGGAGTGTACCGAAAACAATTTTGTCGTCTTTCTTGTCGGGCAGGAACGAAATTATTCCGAAAGCCACAAGCATACCAATACATATTTTAAAGGCAAATGAAGTGTCTGCTTCTTCGTCGTCGAGGGTTTGAGCGGTCATCATGGCAAAAATAAGAATCGGCATATAGTACCACCGTGCATAGTAGGAGGCATTTAAAGTGTAGAACGCACTGTTTAAAACAGGTATAAACGCACAGAGTATGCACACAAGAGAAAGTTTTACAGCCCAGTGCTTTTTTTTCGCACGCATGAACGTTATAACTCCGACCATTGAAAATAACGGGAAATATCCGCCGATTGACGACCATTTTGCGTAGTCTGAATTGAAAAGGTTAGGACGTGCAGGAACGTCAACAGGCATGAAAAACGACTGTATTATTCTTGCTATGCGTGTCTTGTCGCTGTAAAGGACTATCGACTGACCGTAAAGATGTTCATTTACACGGTAGTTTCCGAGAATTGAAACAGCAGTCGGCAGAAGTACTACACAGGCAATCATAGTTCCGAGTACAGCTTCAAGGAGCAACAGCCAGAACTTTTTCCATGATGTGTGGAAATCGGGACATTTCATACGGAATAAATAGTAAATCACAAGAAATACTGCCTGTCCGGTAAAGAAATAGTAGTTTATGAAAGCCATGAGCGATACCGAAAGTGCAAATACGCCTTTACGGTTGTTGTTTATGTTTTCTTCCATTGCAATCAGCATCAAGGGAAAAAATGCGGTCACGTCCTGAAAGTGATTGAAGAAGATATTATATACCTGAAATCCTGAAAACGCATACA
>WFLZ01000237.1 GCA_009177225.1 Clostridia bacterium | reverse complement strand
TCAGAGATGTTTTCGGAATACATTCACCGTCAACAGTTATGCGTGACAGCGTCGGAAAATATCTCGCACAGGGTATCGGAGTGGGTTTTGATGACGAATTTCCGGACATTGCCGGAACTGCACTGAAAGCCTTTGAAGATATTGAAATTCCAGTGCCGGAGCTTGATTGTTCCGAGATTGACACATCTGATTTATCGCTTGGTATTGCAGAAATCGAACTTCCGGAGCTTGAAATATCCATACCGGACATAGAAATTCCCGACCTGAAAATACAGGCTGAAACGTCCGGTATAAGCCTTGAAAATATCGACAGTTCGGCGGTAAAATCGCTTGAAAGCCAGAGTGCAACCCTAAACAGCGGATTTATTCAGCCGTCGGCGACTTCCGAAATAGTGAACAATACATATAATTACAGTTCGTCAGCCACCAACAATACAAATACTTCCGAAAATCCGCAGAGTATAACCCTGAATGCACAGTTTGTGGTTGACGGAGAAATTGTTGCGGAAGGCGTGACGAATATTATCGCCGACAAAATTGACGAACATCAGGGGATAAAAATTCAGTTAAGAAAGAGAGGTCTTGCAAGATGACAGAAGGCATTACAATTGACGGAATACATTCGTTTTACCGCCACCGGCTGCGTATGACAAAGCGTTCTGTCGGCAATGCCCCGAAAGACGATTACACCGAAAGAGTGCCGTTCAGTAACGTTACTTACGATTTCAGTACGGTTTACGGACAGAGTTTCGGCGAACGCACTCTCACATACCAACTGGAATTTATATGTTTTGACAAGAAAAAATCTCAGGACAGAGTGATTGATATTCTGCGTTGGCTTCACTGGAAAGGTCGTAAAAATCTTTATGACGACCTTTTGCCTGACTATCATTTTGAAGTCCGTGAACCCGACGTTAAATGGAGCGAAAATCACGGCGTTTATAAATTTGACATGACTTTCAGGGCGAATCCCGAAATCGTCCCGAATAAAGGCTATCCGGTAAAAAACACTGTTCTGCCTGATGTAAATTACGACGGATTTGTTGATTCGGTTGATGCCGGAATAATTTCTGCCGCTTACTCAAAAATCAGTACAGGTCAGGATTCGGGACTGACCGCAGAACAGGAAAAAAGAGCCGACGCAAATTCTGACGGTTTTATTGATTCGGTGGATTCCACGCTTGTTATGGGATTCTATGCAAAGCTTGCCTCCGGTCATTATTCCTGCACGCCTAAGGGGTGGGCAGANTACCTCAACGATGTTTACAGCGGNAGAAACGGAGTGATATAATGTACGAAATNACAATTGAAAACAACGGNNTAAAGCGAAAAATCCATGAAATCAGNCCAGACANTCCATACANACNTTCGGCAGGACAGCTTGTTGNGGAAGTCAATCAGATTCCGTCATTCAGCTTTACAGTTCCTGCCTCAAACCCGTGCTATACGGACGAACTCAATGACAGAAAGTCAATTATTGAAATGACAAACACAATAACCGGAGAAACTGAATTTGAGGGTGTTCTTCTTACTCATGAAACGAGTATGAGCAACTCCGGAAAATTGCAGAAATCCACCGTATGTGAGGGATTTTTAGGTTATCTTTGTGACACCGTTCAGCCGTATCATCACTACGAAGATACAACAGTTTCACAGTTTCTTTTTTCGCTTCTCGAAAATCACAACGCACAGACTTCCCAAGACAAGCACATTTTTCTTGGTGAGTGCGATTTCGGCGACGACAACACCAACAGCAAGACAACAGCTTACCGCAACACTCTGGAGGAAATCAAAGTCAATCTGACTGACAGAATCGGTGGTGAAATACGTGTCCGCAGGGTGGACGGAAAACTTGTTCTTGACTTCCTTACACAGTACGGTGTGAAGTCTGATACAACTGTAGAGCTTGCAAAAAATATGAAATCTCTCAACGTGAAAACCGATTCAACTAATATAATCACAAGACTTATTCCGCTCGGTACACGGCTTGACGAGGGCGAAACCGCTGAACGTCTTACAGTTTCGGAAATCAACGACGGCAAGCCATATATCGACGACGAAAACGCAGTTGAAAAGTACGGAATTATCGTTGGAACGGCTGAATTTAACGATATAACGATTCCTGAAAATCTCATTGAGGCAGGTCGGAAATATCTCCGGAACAACAACCGTATCAAGAAAGCGTATTCGGCTGAGGTTCTCGACCTGTCGCTTATTGATAAAATTCATGAAAATCTCAGATGCGGAAATACTTACAGATTCAGAAATTTTTTCATGGGACTTGACGAAGATTTAAGACTTACAAAAAGAACCGTCGATATATACAAACCGTTTGCACCGACAGTTGAAATCGGCGATAAAGCAGAAAAAATCACGGACGTTGCTGTTCGTACCAATAATCTTATAGAATACGAATTGCCAAAGCAGAAAAGCGAAACTCTGGCAACGGCAAAAGCAATTGCAACAAGTCTGATAACCAATGCAACTACCGGATATGTTGTGATACGTCCGGAAGAAATTCTGATAATGGACACCGATGATATTGAAACGGCAACAAAAGTCTGGCGTTGGAACTCGGGCGGACTCGGTTATTCAAACACCGGCTATAACGGAGAATACGGTCTTGCCATGACGATGAATGGGCAGATTGTTGCGGATTTTATCGCCGCAGGGTATATGTATGCCGACAGAATCAGGGGCGGAACTCTTGCGGTCGGTGGTGCTGACGGAAAAGACGGTGTAATTCAGGTTCTTGACGATTCCGGAAAAGAAATCTGTCGTCTTGACAAAAATGGTGCGAGTATTGTCGGAAGCGTTTTCAGCAAGAACAGT
This sequence comes from Clostridia bacterium, assembly GCA_009177225.1. GTDB lineage: Bacteria > Bacillota > Clostridia > Oscillospirales > Ruminococcaceae > Ruminococcus. The sequence goes on along the minus strand of WFLZ01000237.1, from coordinate 1,847 downwards.
GACGGTTACTGGGTTCGCATCGACAACGGCAGTATTACAGCCGGCAGAAATAATGATACTTATACAACTATGGACGCAACTGCAAGAATTACTGATAACGACAAAAATGTGACCTATAACGGTCTTAATATCGTGTCGGATGCTGTTGATTTCCGTTGTGGAATGTTTGCAGTAAACGGAAAAATAGGACAGACAGAAACTCTGAGATACGTCAGCAGAATTAATAATTTTCAACTTAATACCGCACAGGCTACGGTTGTCACGGACGTATGGATTGACGAAAACGGCAGCCTTCAGAAAGCCACGGATACTATAAATTATTACTACAGTCACAATATCAGCTGGGACACCAACGAGATTTATTTTAAAGACGGAATTATGTACACCAGAATCACAAATTGAAAGGAGCTGAAAATGGTAAAATTTTACAATGAAATGCCCGAAATGGAGTTTTTTTCAGGTGATACACTTCCTGTATTTACTGTTGAGGTAGAGGGAGAAAACGTTTCAGACTGTTCGATGACGGTCACTATTGCAAAGGCAAATGCTCCGGAAACTGCTGTTGTAAGCAAAGAATGTACAAAGACCAGTAACGGATTTCAGGTGCAGCTTACAAGTGAGGATACTTTTAAACTTAAAGAAGGTGCATACACGCTTAATTTCCGGATGACAGACCCAAACAATACAAGTTATATAAAACTTTCGGGACTTGTTTATGTCCGTGCGGCAGCAGGAGGTTAAAATGGAATTTGCCTTTAAAATAGATAATGGTCTGAAATTTGATATCAGTCAATCAAACAATATGAAGTTTGAAATGAAAAAAACGTCTGAAAAAGAATACATAGAAAAAGAACTTACGCCCTGTATTGTATCTTTTTCAGCTGACGCACTTTTTGCGGATTTGGTATCGGAGGTTTTCAGAAATGAAGAAGAGGAGGACAACCTGATTTATGGCAATTAAAAGAACGCACCTTGATGATGGAAATACAGATACATCGTTTATAAAACTTTCANAATATCTGAAAAAAACTGCTGTNCCTAAATACTTTTCAAAGGTTGAGAGCAGCNANGGCGTAATATNATGCTATACGGATAATGATTTTCTGATGATGACAGTAGAGTATTCCCTTAGCAGTGCAGGAGTAACAATTTACACCAGAAACGGAATGTCCGTCAATATCCGTACAGGAAGTAGCAGTTATCTCCGATTTTATTGTGCATATGAATGCGGAAGTGGTATATCATTCGAAACAACGCATACTAACGGTGCTTCAAAGCCTCAGCCTTCACTTACAATAACAAAAGATGAATCAGGAAATACTGTTATTATTTCTGAGGATAAACTTCATTCATCTTCTTCGTCAAGTACAGTACTTCCGATATATATAATAAACGAAAACAGTGATGAAATAAGTCCGTTGAGAACGGTAAGATATAATGCAGTTGCTTTTTCAAAAACCGTACTTGCACCGCTTGTTGTGAACGGAAGCAGCGGAAATTACACGCCCAACGTTTTTTTACAGTTATTCGACCATAACAATGAACAGGGAACGCTTGATATTGGCGGTGTAAAATATTTTTCAAACGGTTTATGGTGTGTAAAGGACGAATAACAGGTGATTTTATGTTTCGGAAACTTGCAAAACTAATTGATGTGAAGTCAATCGTCACGCTGTTTTTAACGCTGATTTTCGGTATTCAGACGCTGAAAGGCAGAGTGTCATCAGACCGTATTCACGACGATAATTGCATTTTATTTCGGTACTCAGTATCAGAAAAATAAGGAGGATTAATTTATGAATTTTGAAAAATATATTGGTACAAAACAGATTGAAGCAAAGACTATG
>WFLZ01000223.1:1332-2774 GCA_009177225.1 Clostridia bacterium | reverse complement strand
TCATTGATTGTTGAGGGACGTATTCCGGTCTGACGTGCAAGCTCTGCCTGCGTAATGCGTTTTTCGCCGAGTATTCGTGACAGATGAATTTTTATCATAGTATAACCGCCTTTGTGTATAATATATATTGATATGTAATTATTATACATCATAAAGACTGTTTTTGTCAGTAAAATGTTATATAAAAACGTATTCGGTTACAGAAGCTTAAAATAATTCCATCCTGATTTTTTCGGCACAGAATGATATAAATTCCGTGTTTGTCGGTTTCGGGAGCGGATAACCGAAAAATTCCTTGAATTTCGGATAATTACTGTCATAAGTCAACTCAATCGAATGCCTGACGGAACGTTCCACGCTGAGCGGTGTGACGTTATGTTTTTCGGCAATCATCGGATAAAGCTTGTGAGTGAAACTGTAAACGAGTTCCGGATTTTCTGTCACTGCCGAAATGATTTCAATCAGATATCTGTAACCTTTGAGATGTGCCTGAAAACCCATATTCAAAAGAACTTTGGAAGTGGTTTTTTCAGCTTGTTTTCGAGCATTTCCGGCGTTAAGGAAGTATCTTAGAAGTACGCATATATTTTCTGTTCCGAGCCTGTCTGAAATAAACAGAATGCCGTTTTTGTCGGAAATCAAAGGTTCTGCGTCACTTGTGAGAACAAAAATCCTTGCATTTGTTTTTCCGCTTAAAATAAACGATTCAGACGCTTCGTCCATGTCACCGGTGGTGTTGTCAATAAGTACGGGGACGTTGTTTTCGAGGGTTTCAGACGAAAAATCACGTCTTGTGATTGCACAGATGTTTCCGGAAAGTTCCGATGCTATTTCAGTGCCGACAGCGTTCTTGCTCCTGATGAGAATTTTTGACTTGAAATCTATCATAATTGACCTCTTTTCATTTTGTTTGCGGACAAGAAAACAGTAATTTATTGATAGATTATAACATTACGGACGGATATTGAATACATAAAATGTCATAATTTATCGTATCCTGTATCCTGTCCGCACACACACTATACTACAAATTTAGACAAAAATCAATTCACACAAACCACCAAACTTTTCATTGCTGTTATGTGCATGACCCACAAAAAAAAGTTTGGTTATATCATATATTCTTTTTACAATGATAAAACGTATTCCGTTATTATTACTCTAAAAAAAATATCAGAAATTTTTAATTATGAGTTCTTTGTAAATTCCTTTTGAAAGATTGTTCTGACGCTCTGTGGTGGCAATTTCAAAGTCTTTGTAAAGCTCGCGTATGTATTGACTGTCGTTGTACGAGAGTATGAATTTTCCCTGAATTTCGCCTAAAACTGTACGTAAACGTTCGTGGTCATCATGCTTGAAAACGCTTTCATAATAGCGTTCCGTGGAACTGTAGGGCGGGTCACAGTAAAACAATGCTTTCGGGTGGTCNTATTTTTTTATNA
>WFLZ01000223.1:0-1327 GCA_009177225.1 Clostridia bacterium | reverse complement strand
TCAAANTCAAGATTTTCAATCACNACNTCTTTTAGTCGCTCAGAAATTTCCGAAAGATATTCGCCNGAAAGATTACGTTTTCTGCCACCGAATGTCCGCATATTAGAACCNTANCTNATTTTATTCAGAATATAGAACATTCCTGCACGCTGAATATCCGTGAATCCCGAAACGTTCATTTTTGCCTTTATTTCGTCGAAAATCTCACGTGAATTAAGATATCCCGAAATCTCTCGCTGAAGTTCTCCGCTGTGATATTTTGCACATCTGAATAAATTAACTAAATCGTTGTTCAGGTCATTATAAACTTCAAGTTCGTGCTTGTTTTTGCGAAAAAGCACCGAGCCACCGCCACCGAATACTTCAATATAGCGGTCAATGTCGTCCGGAAACAAGGATACAATTTTCTTCGCAAGCAGGCTTTTTCCGCCTACCCATGGTATGAATGACTTCATACACTATTCCTCCTTTATATTTTATAATAAACAGCCTTTTCGTGAATGAAAAGGCTGTTTTTGTTGATTTTATTTTTCGATCAGTGAACCGGAGTATGTTCTTCCATCGGCAGAAAGCGTGACATTTAAAGTCTTTTTGGCTGAATTTCCATTAATATCCGACTTGCTGATTCCATAATATTTATAGAAATCGTCTGTCACGGAGTATGATGTTCCTTTCACTTCGTCGCCCTTCCAGAAGTTGGATGTGCGAACATCAACGTGTGTTGCCGTATAGGAACTGTCAATGTTAGCGATACCGCCGAAGCCGATATCCTGAGCAACGCAGGAAACTTTCTTTGATGAGATTTTGTTTCCCGACTGGTCATAGCAGACAATATCAGCAGCGTTTCCGTAGACGTGGTGTCCCGTACCTGAACCGCCCACTGCTTTGTCGTGTTCCTGACAGCGATAGCCTGAGTTGATTACTATCGTCGAACAGTTCAGGGCTTTGAACAGTTTTTCAAGCTTGTCCGGAAGCTCTGGATTAAGTATTGTGTCATGGTTTCCACCGCATTTACAGCGAAATTCTGAAACGTTAAAGTGTTCTGTAAGCTGTGTTTTGTCGATGTATTTGTAAGCGTTAGTCATTATTCAACTACCTCCCAATCTTCTGCAAGCATATCAGTCTGACTTGCAAGCCAGCTGACGCATATTTTATCATCTGCTGTTTTCATACAGATACTATCAACACACGGAGGCATATTCTTGCTGCAAATACAGCTTGTAAGCTCTTCGCCTTTTGCAAGAAACAGAAACATATTCCTGCTGTTCCAGCCGGTTCTTGCAACTCTATAGCCGAGCTTCAGCATTTCCAGAGCATGACCAAAATT
>WFLZ01000264.1 GCA_009177225.1 Clostridia bacterium | reverse complement strand
CGAAAGAATGACAATAAGTTATGGCGTTTCCGACAAGACAAGGAGAATACGTGCCTCAATACTTCAATGGAGCAGTTTTCACAGCGGAAGTTTTTTTGACGATACATCAAAATACAACGATGTTGAAATAATAATTTCGCTCGACAACAAGTTTTTTACGGCACGAGGTGTAAAAAGTACTTTTATGGGAACTATATCGGAGATAGAATTTCCGCACGGCTTCCCCGACAACCGTTATTCATGGGACTGGTACGAACAGCTTGCTTATCAGGCTGGCGGACTTCTTACCGACGAAAAACGGCTTGCGGAATTTGCTTCGCAGGAAGCGGAAAAGGACAGAAATTTCAATCTCTTTAATAATGAAAAAGAAATTTTTCAGAGATATCAGAAATTATAATTTTAAAAGGAGTAGTTTACAATGCAGTTATATAATTCACTTTCACATAAAAAAGAGGAGTTTGTTCCCCACGAGGCAGGCAAGGCAAGTATTTACACCTGCGGACCTACTGTTTATCACTATGCACATATAGGCAATCTCCGTACTTATATTATGGAGGACATTCTTGAAAAATATCTGCGTTTTACAGGTCTTGACGTAAAGCGTGTAATGAATATAACAGACGTTGGTCATCTTACAAGCGACGGCGATACGGGTGACGACAAGATGCTTAAAGGTGCAAAGCGTGAACACAAGACAGTCATGGAAATAGCACAGTNCTANACNGACGCNTTTNTCAGCGACTGTAAAAAACTCAATATAAAAACTCCTGACGTTGTAGTTCCTGCTACTTCCTGTATAGATGAGTTTATANGAGNTATTCAGGTNCTTATGGNAAAGGGATACGCATACGAGGCAGGTGGAAATATTTATTTTGATACTTCAAAGCTTGAAAAATACTATGTTTTCAATGATTTTAAAGAGGAAGATTTGGCTGTAGGCGTACGTGACGGAGTAGAGGAGGACGAAAATAAGCGTAACAAGGCTGACTTTGTTCTTTGGTTCACAAAGTCAAAGTTTGATTCACAGGAACTCAAATGGGACAGTCCTTTTGGTGTTGGTTATCCGGGCTGGCATATTGAATGTTCGTGCATAAGCATGGAGAATCTCGGCGAATATCTTGACATTCACTGCGGAGGAATTGACAACGCTTTTCCGCATCACACTAATGAAATCGCACAGAGTGAAGCTTATCTTGGTCACGAATGGTGCAATTACTGGTTTCACGTTCATCACCTCAACACCAAAAACGGCAAAATGAGCAAGTCAAAAGATGAGTTTTTAACCGTATCGTTTCTTGAAGAAAAGGGTTATAATCCGGTTGTTTATAGATATTTCTGCTTGCTGTCGCATTACAGAAAGTCACTTGTTTTTGACTGGGATAATCTCAATAATGCAGTTGTTTCATATAACAAGCTTATCGAAAAAATAGCACCTCTTACGGCTGATAAGTCAGGAGATATTGACAAGGCTGAATATGACCGTCTTATGAAAAACTTCACAGACGCTCTCGACAATGACCTTAACACATCGCTTGCGGTTACTGCCGTTTACGACGTTCTCAAGTCAAAGACAAATTCTGTAACAAAGCTTGCTCTTATTGCGGAATTTGACAAGGTTTTAGGACTTGACCTCATCGCAAACGCTGAAAAGTCCGTTGAGGGCGATAATGAGGAAATTCCGGCGGAAGTAATGGAACTTGTTGAACAGAGAAAAAATGCACGTAAGGAAAAGAATTTTGCTCTTGCCNANGAACTCAGAAATAAAATNTCTGAACTCNNNTACGAGGTAAAGGAAANAAGACAGNGTACAGAGATAAAGAAAATATGAATTTAAGAAAGGCAGTGCAGACCGATATTGATATTATTGTTGAACTGTACAGAAGTGTAATAGGTTTGAATAATTCTCTTTGGACGACAGATTATCCGACACGTCAGAATGCTGTGTCGGATTTCAGAAACGGTAATCTTTATGTATTGGAAAATAATAATATTATAATCGGAGCTTGTTCTGTGGAATCAGAAAGTGTCTTTGAAAATACTGACTTCTGGAAAATCAATGACGGCACACAGTGTGAAATTTCAAGGATAGTTATTTCACCCGAATATCAGGGAAACGGATATGCAAAAATAATGGTTGAAAAGCTTATTGAAAAACTGGAAGAAAACGGTTGTAAATCTGTACATCTTTTTGTTGTGAAAAGCAATATTCCTGCTGTTGAAACGTATAAAAGGCTGAATTTTGACTTTTCGGGGGAATACAGTATGTTCGGACATGAATATTTTGCTATGGAATACATTGTAAACGGGAAAGAGGGGTAAAATGGCAAGGATATATCCGCTTTTCAGTTCAAGCAAGGGGAACTCAGCTTTTATAGGAACTGAAAAGGGTGGAATACTCATAGACTGCGGAGTGAGTTTCAGAAAACTTTCCTCCGCACTCGAAATAAACAGAATACCGCTTACAGCAGTGCAGGCGGTTTTCATAACTCACGAACATAGTGACCATGTAGCAGGTCTTAAAATGCTTACTAAAAAAACGGGTACTACAGTTTACGGAACAAAGAAAACACTACAGAAACTTTGTGACGAAGATAAAATTTCTCCGCAGTCACCCGTTATTGAAATGAAAGGAAGTATAGCGTGTGCAGATATGGAAGTGACCGCTTTCGGCACGTCACATGACGCAGTACAGCCGTGCGCATACAGAATACATACAGCAGACGACAAATACTGTGCCATATGTACTGATACCGGTTATATCACTCCTGAAGCAGACAAGGCACTTACAGGTTGCAGAATGGTTCTGATGGAGTCAAATTATGACGAAAATATGCTCCGCACCGGAAATTATCCGCTTTATCTTAAAGAGCGTATATTGTCGCTGAACGGTCATCTTTCAAACGACGACTGTGCGTTACAGATTGGAAAACTAATCGAGCGTGGAACGGTTTATTTTCTTCNGGGTNANCTCAGTCAGGATNACAATACNCCGTATATTGCCNNTTCAACGGTACAGAAAAGTATTTCAAAGTNTANGCGGAACAGGGATTATTTAATGGGTGTCGNACNTGTTGAAACNAAGGGAGGAGCGGTTATTTTCTGATGACGATAAATTTAATAGTTATAGGAAAACTCAAAGAGGACTATCTTCGCAGTGCCTGTGCGGAATACATAAAGAGACTTTCAAGATACTGCACTTTTGAACTTCATGAACTGGACGAATGCAGACTTTCAGAAAATCCGTCTGAAAAAGAAATAAGTTCAGCACTTAAAAAAGAAGCTGATAATATTAAAAAATATGCAAAAGGTATGATAATACCCATGTGCATAGAGGGAAAACAGCTCACAAGTGTGAAGTTTTCGGAAAAAATATCGTNTGCCGNCGTNNNCGNNTTNAGNACTGTCACTTTTATAATCGGAAGTTCATTCGGACTTGCATCGGAAATAAAGTCAATGGGCAGTTTTAAACTTTCAATGTCAGATATGACTTTTCCGCACNAGCTTGCAAGAGTAATGCTGTTGGAACAGATTTACAGGGCGTTTCAGATTGCAGAGGGTGGAAAGTATCATAAATAAAATATTTTATAAAGGAGTAAAAAAATGAAAAAACTTGTAGCAATTTGTTTGTTGTGCGCAATGTCTGCATTAGTACTTACATCATGTGGCAAGCCTAATCTTGAGGGAAGATGGGAACTCTGCAACGCAGACGGTGATGAACTGGATGTTAAAATAAAATTCAGTGACGACGGTATAGTGAGAATTGACGGTGAAAAAAGCAAATACGAAGTCATTGACAAAAAAACTATTGAAATTGACGGCGAAAAGTGTGATTTTGAAGTTGTTGACAAAAACGAAGGGCTTATTTATATCAGTGAACTGGCAGATAAAAAAGAGCAACAGGATATTAACAGTATTGCTTCAACATTGATGAAAGCGTCTAATTCTGCTCTTATGGAACTGGACGAAGAAGATAAATATTATAAGGATAAAGCTATTATATGTTCAGGCAGCAGTAAAAGTATAAACGCTGTTCCTGAAAATGCAGATGCGGATTTCAATTTTATTGAGAGAGTAGAGCTGTTCTTTAATGATGTCAATGATTATGAATATATAATATTTATAGAAGATGGTTACTGTAAATATACTGTGGTAACAGAACAGTCAGATAAAAAAGTTATCGGAATTTATCCGGCTGGTGAGTTTGAGGATATGACATTTAATGAAATATATCACGAACTCAAAGGCAGTATAGAATAATAATAATCAGAACAGAAAGAAGAAACGGTCAATGAGAGGAGGAACAATATGAATGAAGAATATTACAGGGCGGAAATATCTTCCCTTAACCATGAAATACGCAGGCTGAACAGGCAGATTGAAACGGACAGGCAGAATAAAATGCCCGACAAGCTTAATCCCTTTGACAATCCCACCGACTACCCTTATTTCAGCGGTGACTATTCGGATATAATGCCGGAACTTGATGCTCCTGACTGTACAGTTCCGCTTGACCCTGCTCCCGATGAACGCCGTAAAATAAAGCGTTTTTATTCCATCGGAGGTTGGTGTGTACTGGGACATTTTCTGTTAAGTAATATATTAATGCTTATTGCTTTAATTGTACTTGAAATAGTTCTGAAGTCTGAAAACAAAGGAGTAAGCGAAGATATAATAGATTCTTATATGAACAGTTCCTCAATATTTGCCGGACTGAATATGATTGTCTTTATAATTTCAAATATCTTTTTTGGGTTTATGGGTCTTAAAATGGCGAATATTCCTAAAACTCAGCTTGTACGTACACGGGATTTCAGTTTCGGAAAGTCATTGCAGTATTGTCTTATAGCTGGATTTATATGGACAGTATCAGTTTTTGTTGCTGCCGGAATTGATGACATTTTTGTGCATTATGGCTATTCAACTGATGTTATGGATATGGACGATGTTGCAGTAACCGGCACGGGTTTTGCCGTGATGATGATTTATCAATGTATAATAGCTCCGATTACAGAGGAAATTTTTTTCAGAGGAATGTTATTAAGGGTATTTTCAAGGGCAAATCAACGGTTTGCGGTTTTTGCAACGGCATTTTTCTTTGGTCTGGGACATCATAATATTCCGCAGTTTGTACTTGCCTTTCTTCTCGGAAGTTTTCTCGCCCACATAACATTAAAGCATAATTCAGTCATACCGTCAATTATTGTACATATATTCATAAATACAATGTCAGGTGTTTGTTCTTATGTGGAAAGTTATTTCGGATTTAATGGCACTATAATAGCAGAGTGTGCAATACTTGTAATTGCAATAGCAGGCTTTTTCATGTTTTGTATTTTCAGAGGTAACAACAAAATTCCGTCGGCTACTCCTGCTCAGAGCAGAAGGGGAATTGCCATAGCGAAAAGTTCGGTAATTTTCATAATTGCGTTTTTATTACAGTTGATATATACAGTTGCATTGATATTCTGATATTTATGTAACATAAGGCGGTCGGATTTACTGACCGCCTTTATTTTTCAGTCTGATTTATGATATATAATAGGTCTTAACTGTACTCCTTCAAGAGCTGCCGAAACTGCCTGCGGTAACATCGAAAATTCCGCAACAAGAGAAGCAGGTTTCCGTGAACAGTCGTCCTGCAACATAGGTACAAAGTAGTAGTTTTTACGGTTGAAAAGTTCGCCGATATTTTTGGCAGAACCTAAAAGAGAATCGTTTGACGCTATGGCAAGTAATACGGGTTTTCCGCTTCTTAAATGGGATTTGACCGCCATTGTAACGGCTGTATCTGTTATGCTGTTTGCAAGTTTTGAAGCGGTGTTTGATGTACAGGGGGCGACTACCATAATATCAGTCATGTTTTTAGGACCAATAGGTTCAGCGTCGGAAATGGACGTTATAATGTCTTTTTCACATATTTCGCTGAATTTCTTCATATTTTCCTCAGCAGAGCCGAAGCGTGTGGATATGTGCGAAGCGTTTTCCGACATGACGGGAATAAGTTCTGCCCCCATATTTTTCAGTATTTCAGCCTGTTCAAAGCATTTGTCAAATGTACAGAATGAGCCTGTCATTGCAAAGCCTATTTTCAGACCCCTGAATATTTCACTCATTTATAAAACCCCTTTCCGCAAGAATGCCGGTAACGGTTTCGGCTATGAACTCACCAGACGTAACAGGTGCGGTTTTTCCGGGAATACCCAAAGCCCACACTACTTTTTTTCCGAGTACTGAAGCGGAATCAAAGTCTATTCCACCGGGTTTTGAGGCAAGGTCAATAAAAAGTGTGTCATTGCCGAACCTGCTTAAAAGTTCATTGTCGAATATAAGTTCCGGAACGGTATTGAATACAAGCTTGTAATCGGTATCCATTTTATTGGTGCATACTGATTTTATGCCGAGAATACGGGCTTTTGCTGTACCCTTTGCATTTCTGACAGAAGCAGTTATATCTGCTCCGAATCCTTTGAGAATTTCCGCAAGTGCAGTACCTATGCGACCAAGTCCAACAATAAGAACTTTAAGTCCGTTAAGAGTGACAGGAAGTTCACTCAAAGCGATTTCCACAGCACCCTCAGCAGTCGGAACTGCGTTTTTCAGGCTAAGTTCTTCACGTTCCATATAGTCAATTATTTCCATGTTTTCAAAAATATCATTCAGTCTTTTGTCTGACTTTCCTGCGAATATAACAGCGTTCGGTTTTAAAAGACGGCGTATTTCGGCAGGATTTATTTTTTCACTGGTAAAAGGTGCGGTAATCATGCCGTTTTCATCAAGCGGAGGAACGGGGAGTACCGCAAAGTCATAGAATGAATCCTCATTGTTATCAGAGATTTTAAGGTCTGTTTTTTCGGAAAGTATGTCTGCGGAAAATCCCCTGACATACGTATCAGATTCAGCCGAAAGTTTTTCTGCACAGTATACCTGACGCATATCACCGCCGGCAACAAGTATTTTAAATTTATCTTTCATAATAATCTCCATTCTGCCGTTTAAAACGGCTGACAGAAAATTTGTATCCCCTTTCATTATATGAAATTTGTGCAGAATGGTGTGCATAACAAAGAGCGTGTCTGCCCTTTGACAAACACGCTTTAATTTCCTTTATAACCTGTTTTTTCTTTCCAGTCCTCGCCTATGTGTTTTTCGCAGGCTTTGTGAAACCATTTAAGCTGTACTTCCAATGCACCAATCTGATTGTACATCTGTTCACGCTGTTCAACAAAGTCGGAAACATCATTAAGAAATTTTTCCTTCCATTCCTTTATATCGTCTGCGGAAAGTTCCTCGTTTTCGGCAATAACGTCATCTTCAGATTTTCCTTTGAGTATTTCAAGGACTGTTTTTTCCTTGAAACTCTGTTCATATTTCTTTTTGGGCGGAGGTAACGGCGGTGGTTTTTCCTTTGGTTTAAGACTGTTGATAATCATGCAGAAAAGTGCAAAGATTACCCCCCATATAAAAAGTTCTGCCATTGGAAAAGCCTCCCTTTGAGATTATTTTTCAAGAGTTCCATGAGAAAGCGACTTGAGATAAGCATTTATAAAACCGTCAATATCGCCGTCCATAACAGCCTGAATATTACCGTTTTCAAAGCCTGTTCTGTGGTCTTTTGCGAGGGTGTAGGGCATGAATACATATGAACGTATCTGCGAACCCCACGCAATTTCTCTCTGAACACCTTTGATATCCTCAATTTTTTCGAGATGTTCACGTTCCTTGATTTCAACAAGCTTTGAACGGAGCATTTTCATGGCATAGTCCTTGTTCTGATACTGACTTCTCTGTGTCTGACAGGAAACTACTATGCCGGTGGGTTTGTGGATAAGACGTACAGCGGAACTTGTCTTGTTTACTTTCTGACCGCCAGCACCGCTTGAACGATAAACTTCCATTTCTATATCTTCCGGACGGATATCAACTTCAATAGAGTCGTCAATTTCGGGCATTACTTCAAGTGCGGCAAAAGAAGTGTGTCGTCTGCCGGAAGCGTCAAAAGGTGATATGCGGACAAGTCTGTGAACGCCTGACTCAGATTTCATATAACCGTAGGCGTTGTCTCCCTCAANAAGTANTNAAGCAGACTTNATACCTGCANCATCTCCGTCAAGATAGTCCATGAGGGTANNTTTGTAGTTATGACGTTCTNCCNNGTGATNGTNCNTTCTGTNNANCATTTCTGCCCAGTCCTGAGCCTCTGTACCGCCTGCACCTGCGTGGAATGTAAGAATTGCGTTGGAATTGTCGTATTCTCCTGTAAGGAGAGTGGAAAGCTTTTCGTCCTCCATCTTTGTTTTGAAAGACGCTGATTCAGACTTTATTTCTTCAATGGAACTGTCGTCCTCCTCCTCAATGGAAAGTTCTATCAGGGTGATTAAATCTTCAAGACTGTCATTAAGCTTGTTGAACNTTTCNATTTTTCTTTNAAGAGCCTTTGTCTCACGANGAACTTTCTGAGNGTTTTCGAGGTCGTCCCAGAAANCGTCNTTTGCANTTTCTGCATTGAGTTCAGCGATTCTTTCCTTAGCTGCCTTTATATTGAGAACGTCTGCGAGTTCTGTCATTTCTTTTCGGTAGTTGGTCATTTCAACTCTGAGGTCGTCGAGTATAATCATAAAAATTCATATCCTTTCATACTTAAAAAATTATTGTCCGTAAATCTGTGATGCAACGTCAACTGTCTGTTTAGCGTCCTTTGNGTAGAAATCGGCGTGAATCTGTTCGGCATAGGAAGCAGTAAGAACAGCACCGCCCACTACTGTCTTACATTCGGGATATTCCTTGTTGAGCAGGGCAATAGTTTCTTCCATAGCACCGAGAGTTGTAGTCATAANTGCAGAANGTCCGACAATTTTTACCTGATGCTTTACAGCCGTATCAACTATAAGGNGTGGGTCAACGTCCTTGCCCAAGTCTATAACATCAANACCATAGCTTTCGAGCAGGACTTTTACGATATTTTTTCCGATATCGTGAATATCTCCCTTGACTGTTGCAAGAACTATTTTTCCCTTTGAAACACTTTCCGTATTATTCAGGGAAAGTTTTTCTTTTATAATCTCAAAACACACCTGTGCCGCCCCTGCTGTAAGTATAAGCTGAGGCAGGAAAATTTTTCCCTTTTCAAATTTTTCTCCTGCGGAATCGAGTGCGGGAATAAGATAGCCGTTTATAATTTCCATAGCGTCAACGGTGTTTATCAGTTCTTTCACAGCTTTTACAGCGTCATTTTTAAGACCGTTTTCGACTGCATATACAAGGTCAGGGNAATTTNTTTCCTGAGCGGACNGTACAGGTTTNGGAGNGGAATTATCTTGTGCGTNTATGCTTATAAATTCAGCGGAATTTCTGTCCGTTCCGGAAAGCAGACGATATGCACGCACAGCACCTATTATTGAATCGACGTTAGGGTTTATAATGGGCAGGTCAAGTCCGCTGTGCAGAGCCATAGTCAGAAATGTACGTGTTATAAGTTCTCTGTTAGGCAGACCGAAAGAAATATTTGATACGCCAAGTACAGTACGCAGACCGAGTTCATTTTTTACCCTGTTAAGAGCGTTTAACGTTTCCATAACGCCGTCCTGTTCAGCCGAAGCCGTAAGTGTGAGACAGTCAATAAAAACGTCCTCTTTCGGTATGCCGTACTCTATGGCACGATTAAGTATTTTTTCTGCAATTGAAAAACGTCCCTCTGCGGTTTTCGGAATACCGCCCTTATCGAGAGTGAGTCCGACAACAGACGCACCGTATTTCTTTACAAGCGGCAGAATACTTTCAAGTGATTCGTCCTCGCCGTTTACGGAATTTACAATGGGTTTGCCATTATAGACACGCAGACCTGCTTCAAGTACTTCCGGAATAGTAGAGTCAAGCTGTAAGGGAGTGTCACATATACCCTGAATTGCCTTTACCGCCGTTACCATCATTTCCTTTTCGTCGATACCGGGAAGTCCTACATTTACGTCAAGAATTTCCGCACCTGCGTGAACCTGTTCNACNGCCTGACTCAGTATATAGNCAATGTCATGATTCANAAGGGCNTCTTTGANACGCTTTTTTCCGNNCGGGTTAATGCGTTNANCTNTAACACGTGGCTGATTTNTTGTANCGCAGTTTANAGNCGNNCANGCAGAGANNTACACGTTTTATAGGTCTTTTAATANTGTCAGCACCGTCAANTTTTTTAATCATCTGACGGATATGNTCCGGAGTAGTACCACAGCAGCCGCCGAATANTGTNACTCCTGCTCCTGCGAGNTTTACAGCACTNNCNGCAAATTCCTCCGCACCTACATTGAAAAGATTTGTTACAGGGTCGGGAAGTCCTGCATTTGGCTTTGCGATAACTGGCAGATAAGTGAGGGAACAGATTTTGTCAAGTACCGGAAAAAGTTCCTCCGGACCAAGCGAACAGTTTACACCAATAGCGTCCGCACCCAGTCCCTCAAGGACGGCAACCATACATTCAGGTGAAACACCGGTAAAAGTACGCATATTTTCCTCAAAGGTCATAGTCACAAATACGGGTTTGTCTGAATTTTCCTTAGCGGCAAGCAAAGCGGATTTGACTTCATAAAGGTCAGTCATTGTTTCAATTACTATAATGTCGGCTTCACTTCCGGCAAGTACTATTTCTTTATAGACTTCATATGCGTCCTCAAATCTTAGAGTGCCGGACGGTTCAAGAAGCTGACCTATCGGACCTATGTCAAGAGCAACAAGGGATTTTTCACCGACGGCAGACCGTGCATTTTTTACGCCTGCCTGTACGATTTCCTCAACGCTGTAACCGGAGTTTTCAAGCTTGAATCTGTTTGCACCGAAAGTATTGGCGTAAACAATATCCGCACCTGCTTCCACATACATATGATGTATATTCATTATCGCTTCGGGATTTGTTATGTTCAGAAGTTCGGGAATATGTTCTGTCTGTATGCCGTGAGACTGTAGCATAGTTCCCATACCGCCGTCGAGAAATATGAATCTGTTTTTTTCANGAAGGGAATAGAATTTATCGNANATAATATAACTCCTTTNTTATTCGTTTCTGAAAGTTCCGAGACAACGGAAATACTCCATATTTTCGGAAAGGTCATTCATAAGAGCCTTTACACTGGGGTCGGTAAGTTTTCCGCTGAAATCAAGATAAAACATTACATCAAAGCTTCCGTCACGTATCGGACGGTTTTCAATTCTGATAATATTCATGCCGTTTACATAGAATTTTGTAAGCAGACGGTAAAGACTTCCCTCTGTATGCGGAATCTGAATCATTATGGAAACAGTATCAGCGTCCGGAGACACCTGTAAATCCCTTGCGATACAAACAAACTGTGTGCGGTTTACGGAACAGTCTGCAATATTTCCGGTGAGAATTTCAAGTCCGAGCTGTTCGGCACATTCAACGGAACATATTGCGGCTATATCTTCACCGCTGTTTTTCACCATTTCTGCGGCGGTTGCGGTATTGCTGTAAGGTGATGAATCAAGATTGTTTTCAGTAAGGAATGCACTGCACTGTGCAAGAGCCTGCGGGTGTGAATATACACAGTTTATATCTGAAATTTCAGTGCCTTTTTTTACAGCAAGGCAGTGATTGATTTCAACGCACACCTGTTTTACTACGTATACGCTGTATTTTGCCATGAGGTCATATGCACTGTCAATCATACCGGCAGTGGAATTTTTCAGCGGAATAACTCCGTATTCCACTTCACCGGATTGTACAGCTCTGAAAACGTCCTCAAAGGAATTATAGAAAACAGGCTTTGTGTTTCCGAAAATCATTCTTGCTGCGGTTTCGGAGTTTGCACCGGAAGTCCCCTGACAGCCTATTTTTTGAGCGTTCTGAAAGTTCGGAACACTGAAATTATATTCATGCTTGTTGGAAAGAAGCTTTCTGTTCTGTAAAAGCTTGCTTATATCCATGATAGTAGTGAAAAGTGCGGCAGTACCGTTTTCAAGAGTTTTGTCATTGGTAAGACTTTTTATTCTGTCAATGACTTGTTTTTCACGTCCGCCCTGAAAAACGGGCATATTGTTTTCTTTCTTATAGTCTGCAACACCTTTGCAGAGTTCCATTCTTTTCATAAAGAGCGAAAGTATCTCGCTGTCCGTATCGTCTATTTTGTTACGAAGCTCCTGTAAATCCATGATTTTTTACCTCCATAAATTAACTGTAATAACACAGAATACATTATACCAGATTTTTTTGTAAAAATCAATAAAAAAAGAAATAAATATATTGCAAACAGCCGTCCTTGTGTGGTATAATGATAAAGCACAGGTTACAGAAGAATAACCGTAATAACATAATAAAGGGAAATAATGTGGAAAAAATAAGAATACTGGGTATAGACCCCGGATATGCAATAGTTGGTTTCGGAATACTCGACTATGACGGAATAAATTTTCACCCTGTCGAATACGGGGCGGTTACTACAGAGGCAGGTACGATTTTTACCGAGCGTCTCAGAGCCATTCACGAGGNTATTGAATTTATACTTGACAAGTTNAGACCCGACTGNATGNCAGTTGAAAAACTTTATTTNACTACNAATCAGAAAACCGCCANTGATGTGGCACAGGCAAGGGGCGTAACAATTCTTTCAGCCGCAGTAAGACATATACCCGTTACGGAATATACGCCGTTGCAGGTAAAGGTGTCTGTTACCGGTTACGGAAAAGCCGAAAAGCGACAGATGATGGAAATGACAAGAAGTCTGCTTGGTCTTGCACATATACCCAAACCCGACGACGCAGCCGATGCACTCGCAGTTGCNATATGTCNCNGACATTCGGNGCGGTGGAGANAANTTNTTTANAAAGGANGATTTTTTTATGATATACAGNNTNAAAGGNAAACTCANAGTTAAAGATATGAATTTTATTGTTGTGGAATGTGCCGGCGTGGGTTACGGTTGCAGGACTTCCTACAATACTGTTTCACAGCTTGGAAATATTGGTGACGAAACAACAGTTTACACCCATATGAACGTCAGGGACGATAATATTGAACTTTTCGGCTTTGCGTCCCTTCAGGAACTTAACTGCTTTAAACTTTTAATATCTGTTTCAGGGGTCGGTGGAAAAGCCGCAACGTCAATACTTTCCGACGTTACACCGGAAAGCTTTGCGTTTCTTGTTGCATCGGGCGACAGCAAGGCTTTTACCAGAACTAAGGGAATCGGTGCAAAGACCGCACAGAGAATAGTGCTTGAACTCAAGGACAAGATTTCTGCGGAATCACTCAGCGGAATTTCTGCAAAGTCTGCTGTTTCCGCTCCGGTATCTGACGTAAATGCGTCGGCTGTTTCAGAGGCTATGGAAGCACTTATGGTACTTGGATATTCTCAGGGAGAAATTGCACCACTGCTCAGAAAGTGTGACACTGATTTGAGTACACAGGAACTTATCAGGGAGACTTTAAGGCTTATTGCTTCGGGAAAAATTTAGTTCAGCAAAGTAACAGATGTTACCGAAACTTTTTACATACGCAAAAAAAACGCTATTTTGATAAATAATACTCCGGAGGTGTTAATTTGATACAGACAGAGGATATGGAATTTGCTCCCCGAATGATTTCGCCGGAAAATACTTCGGAGGACAGTGACATTGAAATAACTTTAAGACCGCAGTCGCTTCATGAATATATAGGACAGGACAAAGTTAAGGAAAATCTTGCAATATATATAAAAGCCGCAAAACTAAGAGGTGAACCGCTTGACCATGTTTTATTATATGGTCCTCCCGGACTGGGCAAGACTACTCTTTCAGCCATAATTGCCCATGAACTCGGTGTCAATCTTCGTGTTACGACAGGTCCGGCAATCGAAAAACCGGGCGACCTTGTTTCACTTCTAACCAGTCTTTCAGACAATGATGTGCTTTTTATAGACGAAATACACCGTCTTTCAAGAGCAGTAGAAGAAATTCTCTATCCTGCCCTTGAGGACAGAGTAATTGATATAATCATAGGAAAAGGACCGTCAGCGCGTTCCATACGAATGGATTTGAAGCCTTTTACGCTTATCGGTGCAACAACAAGAGCCGGACAGCTTTCTGCACCTCTCCGTGACCGTTTCGGCGTAATACAGAGACTTGAACTTTATTCAAAGGAACAGCTTACGGATATAGTCCGCAGAAGTGCGATGATTCTGGGTATTCCGTGTACGCTTGACGGTGCGGCGGAAGTTGCCGGCAGGGCAAGAGGTACGCCACGTATAGCAAACAGACTTCTGAAAAGAGTGCGTGACTTTGCCGACGTTATGGGTAATGGTGAAATCAATCAGCAGATAGCGTCTGTGGCACTCAGCAGACTTGAAATTGACGAACTCGGTCTTGACAGTCTTGACAGACGAATGCTTGAAATGATTATAAGAGGTTACGGTGGAGGTCCTGTTGGTCTTGAAACGCTTGCGTCAGCCATAGGAGAAGAAGCCGTCACAATAGAGGACGTTTGTGAACCGTTTCTTATGCAGCTTGGTTTTCTCGGAAGAACTCCGAGAGGACGGTGTGCCACAAAACTTGCCTATGAACATCTTGGATTTAAGTTTCAGGACGACGGCGGACAGCTTGCTTTATGATTATTGCAAAAAATAATTATCGTCATAACATTATCGAATCACAGAAATTTCCGTCCGGACAGATGATTAACGGACAGGCGGTCAGTTCCGTTGCAGAAATGCGTTACGGACTTTGTCACATGAGTTTCAACGGCTGTGAAGTAATATCGGTTCATAATGCTCTTGTTTATCTGAAAAAGCCTGTGCCGTTGTGTGAAATTGCATTTTATATGGAAAGATTCAGGGTGCTTTCCGGAATTTTCGGCTGTAACGTCTTTAAAGTCGGAAAGGCTCTTGAACATTATGGCGTAGAATTTACACGGTCGAAAGAAATAGGCAGTGCAGAAATATTTATTGTATCTTTCTGGACGGGAAAACGCCTTTTATCGTCAATACACACTGTTTTCTGCATAAGAACGGCAGACGGCATAAACGTATATAATCTGTACAATAATTGTCCGGACGTAAGAAAACTAAAGAATAATGATGAAATTTCAGTATCTGAAAAAATCATAGCTGTATATGTAATAAAAGGAGACTGACCAATGGGAAAGCTTTTTGGAGCAGACGGTGCAAGAGGTATGTCTGTCGGCAGTTTTGACCATCAACTTGCGGAAAAAACAGGCAGAACCGCCGCCGCTGTGCTTTCACTTAAAAAAAATCCTAATCCTCTTATTATAGTGGGACGTGACAGCGGAAAAGCAGCTGAAAGTATAACAGATTCCGTATGTACGGGAATATGTTCGGCAGGGGCGGCAGCAGAAAAACTTGGTGTGATTCCACCGTCAGCCGTCTCGTGCCTTGTGAGACTTCACGGAGCAGACGCAGGTATTATGATTACATCGTCGTCAGATAATAAATGCTGCGGAATACGTCTTTATTCAAAAGGCGGTTATAAGCTCAGTGATGAAACGTGGGAGGAAATTGAACAGTTTGTTTTCAAGACTCCGGAAAAACTTGAAAAGAGAATAAGGGACAAAAAAGGCGGTGTTATCGTCTGTGAAAACGCCGTTGACGAATATATTGATTTTATAAAAAAATCTGTAAGTCCGGATTTTAAGGGAATGAAAATAGCCGTTTGCTGTTCGGACGGAAAAAATATTGATACTGCGGAAAGACTTCTGAAAGAAACCGGAGCGGAAGTCTTTGTTATGCCCGAGGAAAATCCTGTTGAAATCCACGAGGAATATAAGAGGACAAAAGTTGAACGTCTTACGGATTTCGTTTCCGGAAATGGTTTTGACTGTGGTTTTCTGTTCGGAAGCGGTTGTGAAAGATGTCTTGCCGTTGACGAAAAGGGCGGTATTGTCGATGCAGACAGTCTTTCGGCGATATTTGCGAAGTTCTTTAAACAAAGTGGACTTCTTAAAAATGATACTTTTGTTGTTACGTCTGCTGTTGGTATGGGTTTTCTCAGATTTGCCGGAGAAAACGGAATATCAGCGGTTACTGCCGGATTCAATGAAAGAAGTGTTGTGGCAAAAATGATTGAGGGCGGTTACAATATCGGTGCGGACAAGAGAGGGAGAATTATATTTCTTGACGAAATTCCGGCAGGCGACGGACTTTTTACAGCAGTAAAACTTCTTTCGGTTATGAAAAAGACAGGCGTTTCGCTTGGTACGCTTGCAGGTGAAATGAAACATTTTCCGCAGGTGATGCTTAATATAAAGATAAACCCGAAATTCAGGGAAGTATGGAAAAATGATACTATAATAACTGGTCTGATAGAAAACTGTGAGCAGACCCTCGGAGATACGGGAAAAATTTGTGTGCGTGAGAATCCCGACGAGCCTTATATAAGCGTTATTGCAGAGGGACAGGACTTTACGGAAATAAATGAAACGGCAATGAAAATAGCCAGATTAATCAGGATAAGAACAGCTTGAAAGGAGCATAAAAATTTTGAGGACAGCAGAAAACTGGAATGACTATAAAATTATTGATACATCAGACGGTGAAAAACTTGAAACATGGGGGAAAATAAGTCTTGTAAGACCCGACCCCCAGATAATATGGAAAACAGATAAAAAATCTAATCTCTGGAGTACGGCGGACGGTCATTATCACCGTTCTTACTCCGGCGGAGGAAACTGGACATTCCGTGGAAAAATACCTAATACATGGAATATAAACTATAAAAATCTTACTTTCAATATACGCCCGACAGGTTTCAAGCATACCGGACTTTTTCCCGAACAGGCTGTAAACTGGGATTTCATGGCTGATAAAATACGAAATGCCGGACGTGAAATAAATGTAATAAATCTTTTTGCATATACGGGTGGTGCAACTCTTGCGTGTGCAGAGGCAGGTGCGTCCGTTTGTCATGTTGACGCTTCAAAGGGTATGGTGCAGTGGGCAAGGGACAACGCCGCTGTGTCGGGACTTTCTGACAAACCGATTCGCTGGATAGTTGACGACTGTGAAAAGTTCATTGCCCGTGAGATAAGACGTGGCAGACGGTACGACGCTATTGTTATGGACCCTCCCAGTTATGGCAGAGGTCCGTCCGGCGAGATATGGAAACTTGAAGATTCAATATATAACCTTGTAAAACTCTGTGCAGGAGTACTCTCTGACAATCCGCTGTTTTTCCTGCTCAACAGCTATACAACAGGTCTTTCGCCGTCCGTTATGGGTTACATTCTT
>WFLZ01000178.1 GCA_009177225.1 Clostridia bacterium | reverse complement strand
TGTATCTGCTGACCGGTGAAAATACGTGGTTATATGAGGATAGCTACCAGACGGCGATTTATAATATTTTCGACAAAGTTGATGAGTATAACAGTCTGGTTGATTATGATGCAAGATTAGCCGGAGTTTCTTATGATGTTGAGGTGTGGACAAATTTGGAGTTTAANTGGAANAATAACGATGNAGTAAGATACCANTAAGTNAAATNCATCNAAACNGCACAGAAATATGCGNAGTCTAAAANTTTGTCCGTATCCTATTGTCTGCCGTTCTGGATTGTCCAATATGAATACACANATGACGATGGAGTCACANGANACGTTTATGATTCTATTACGCAGATTGCGAATGATACGATACTTATGGTATACCGTGACAGTGCAGATGCAGTCGAGAGATTGGTGACAGAGGTACAGAACAATGCAGAAAATTCTGTTTTCTACTACATAGAAAAGAATGACTGCAATTTGGAAATCGCAGTACAGGCGGCCGAAACCACCGAGGGGGATTATGTTACATTCTATGAGGAGGAAAAAGAAAATCCCGGTTATGTTACTGCGGCGATTGCTGCGATAAAATCCGACCTGGAAGCCTATAAATACCGCACAACCTTTGCAATTCATCATGCAATCGCTTTGTATGAGTACATAAAGAATGGAGAAACATTATGACTGTGGAAAAAGGAAGACCTGCCGATATAAGCGGCAGATTGGAGAAAGAGATAAAGACAAGTGAAGTTTTTGGCAAACTTACAAAGGCATTGAAACACGAATATACTGTCGTAACGCTGACAGGAGAATAAAATAAGATGAACTATAAAATAGACCTGTTCGAAAACCTTGACAGAGGAAAAGAAAAGCATAAAAATATTCAAAGGTGATGAAAATAAATAACGAAAAAAGAATAAAGAAATTAAAGGAAAACAAATATCAGGAATTATTCGGAGTAAAAAAAGAAACCTTTGATGAAATGCTGAAAATTCTGAATGCGAATATGAAAAAAGACACAGAAAAGGCGGAAGACCGCCAGTACTGAGCGTTCTTGATAAGCTGATAATAATGCTTGAATATTACCGTGAATACAGAACAATGGAACATATAGCCTTTGATTACGATACAAATAAAAGCACAATATGCGACGCAATACACTGGGCAGAATCAGTTCTGATAAACAGTGAAAAATTTCATCTTCCATCTAAAAAACGATTAGTTGAAGATACTTCTGTTGAAATAATTATAGTTGACGCAACTGAAATTGAGATTGAACGCCCTCAAAAAAACAGAAAGAATACTATTCAGGAAAGAAAAAAAGACATGCAGTAAAAATGCAGATTATTGCTGACGAAAAAACAAAAGATATTCTGAGTATTGCATTTTCAAAGGGAAAAACTCATGATTTCATACTGTTCAGGGGTTCCCTGACAGGAATAAGAGAGGATATTTTAATAATTGCTGACAAAGGATACCAGGAAATTTCTGATATTCATTTCAACAGTCTTATTCCGGTAAAAGCAACGAAAAATCATAAACTGACCAATATGGAACGTAATTTTAATTCCGCTCTTTCAAAACGCAGAATTCTTATTGAACACATCAACCGATATATCAAACGTTTCAAAATTCTGTCATCACGATACAAAAACAAACGCCGCAGATTCGCTTTATGTTCTTCTTTGATTTGTGCTGTTTATAATTTTCAGCATAATCTTTAAAGTTTTCGAACATATCTAGTTTTCGAAAATGATAATTTACTTTTATGAATGAAATCTCTCTTGAGATCAGCTACGAAAGTGGATACATTTTTCTAGATTCCATAGATTAATAAATTCAGCTTGTTTTTAACGATACTGCAATAATTCTGCATGATAAAGTCCTCCAGTCAGATGTGTATATCTGATTGGCTCCGCCGCACATTTTCAGCTTTTTGTCAATACCTTTTGCCTAAAATTCAAATTATATTCATAAAAAAAGTCACAGGAATTTTTATTTATTCCTGTGACTTTTTTCGCTTTCTTAGCTTAATGACATTATGGCTGCTTACTCTTTTTTTCCTAAAAAGATTTCTATTTTTCAACAGCCTTCCCATTCTCTTTGTCTTATTGGTCTGTTTTGCTCTAACTCACGTTAATTATACACTTTTTTCTTTAATTGTCAAGTTTTTTACAGAATTCCTGCACCTTTAAAATTAAAATCTACCTATATAAAAAATCATGTTGTAGAAAGTTCCGCATATTGCTTAAGAATAAGAGTAGCGTCCACTGAATCAATAAAACCATCGCCGTTGAAGTCAGAAAGTAGATTGTCTGCATAAACAGTCTGTTTACTGCCGGCATTCTGAGCTGACATCTTTGCATATGCCATAAGAACAGCAGCAGCGTCTACTGAATCAATAAAACCGTCACAGTTTACATCGCCTTTTTGTACTTCATGCTCAAATACACCGTCTTTATCCAAATCAGTCATAATCTTAAAGCCATCGTTTTCATTGTAATGGACGAAAACTTCACCTGACGGATTAAACGCAATAGATGGCAATGATGGTGGTAATTCATCTCCGTATTTCCAGTCTTTAGAATAAACGGTAAAATTCACCCTTCCTCCGCTGAAAACCACTCCGTCGTCAAGGAATCTGAATTCTGCCTCANCCATTGTNTCANCACNGAAACNAAAAGTGAAATCCNTTCCTGTATANTCCTCNTTATAAAACATACNGTACTTANGNGGAGCATNTTCNTTNTGAGAAGTAATTCCAAAAGATTCTTTTCTTACAAACTTATAGNCTTCATCTTTATTGAAATANAACTCACTGTCCGCATCTGCGAATGAAAATGACAGATATCTATTGATATTCCGTACATCTATAGAATCACTGTAATTTTCACTTATAAGATAATGTCTGAATGCATCTGATTTTACAGATATGCCCATGATATTCGGATAGTTCTTCACATAACCGTCCTTTTCGTTCATGACTACTTCTTTTCCGGAATCGTCGGTGTATGATAATTCATGAATATTATTATGCTTTCCAAATCCAATGTATCTGAGAAAAACAATATCTGACAAATCTGTATCAAAGCTGTCGGTCGGATTTATTNGTCCTTCAAAATTAAGAAGTTTATCATCATCAATTGCAACTATATGCATATCANTTTCGGNATAATCCGAAATCTTCGGCATATAGCATTCTTTTGTTTCGGAGTTTATGTATATGCAGGTATCTTCAGCAAAAGCACTGCTGTTTTCGTCTGCACTTAGAGAGTCAAGAGTAAGAATACACTTGTCATATGTTTTTCCGTTAAAAGTCCACGAGCCGTCCGTAATTCCTATTCCCACGGCAGAATGTTCTTTACGTGCCATTGAAGATGCCAAAGCCTCTTCTCCTTTTACACTGTCGATTTCAATCTGTGAAGGATTTATACAGCAACTTCCGTACATTATAAGAAAATATTTTCCCTCGTTCATACACTTCTCAGCAGTTTCACAGAGTATGTCAATCTTTTCAGCAGCAGATGTACTCTGAAAAAGATAATTTCTGTAAAGTTCAAATTCATTTTTTTCAAGAAGATTCTGATATCCGAGCATAGTTTCCTTTATATCAGAAACATTATTTATCTGATTAAGCGAATCAGCACCTGCTTTGATATTTCCAGCAGATATAAGTCCGTTATGAGTAAGAATTTCCATTACAGAAAGACCAAAGCTTGTATCTGAATAAGCAGCCATTTTTTCTTCTGTTTCTATATATTCTTCAACAGGAATACAGCTCTTATAATAATAGCCTCCTGTGGTTAACGACGGCGAACCGTTATAATAGAACTGATTGGCTACAGCAAGATAGTCAGTATCTGCACCAAGTGATGACGCAAGTTTCTTAAGTTCAGAACTTTCTTCATTCTCTGCATATACAGAACTTATAGGCAGTGATGTCAGCATTGAAAGTGCCGTAAACAGTGATAATAATTTTTTCATAATAACTACTTCCTTTCATAATTTAAAAAAACAGATTTATAACTGTCTTATCTATGTTTTATTAAAAGTATATTACTTTTAATGTCAGAATTTATTAACACGCTTCATCTGAAAGATTCAAAAATTTTATAAGCTTCCTCCATATCCATACCAACCACATAAGCTGTTGTAAGTATTCCTTTATCCTCAGAAATTCTATCATAGAAATACATAGTAAAAAATAACAAATCATGTCTTTTGGTATAGATATCTTCTTCAAAAAAAATATATGCATCAATTCCGTCTATCAGGATATTTTCCTGTAACTTGGAACCAGATGAAATCTCCAGAATTTTCAGGTCACGACTTTTGTCATCTAAAAGTTCATAATGAAGTCCCAAACTTTTTTGTGAAAGGGAAAGGTCTTCCTGTAACCAGTCAAAAATAAATGAACAGATTTCTTCATCATCTGAATTAGTTCTATATTCCATTTCTACAGTAAATTCTCCTTCCGGTATCCATTCAGGAGCATAGATATTCATACCATGAAATGCGGCAAAATCTCTGATATCAGAAATTTCATGTTCTTCAATATCAATATTAGTATCATGATATTTTTCATTACTATTATTAAAATTAAGTATAACTTTATCTTTGGTTTGCAAGAGAGAAGGGAAAAAATTCCTGACTCCCTCAGCAATAAAAGGACTTGCAAGGCAATTTGTCAGTATTATCGCTGATACCACTGCTGCTGTAACTGCAAATTTTGGTAATTTCCTTTTTTTATGGTATTTTATTTTCTTTCTGTTTAAAAAATTTATTTCAGAATCAATATCAATCTCTTTCAGCGGAATTTCCTTGAGTTCAATAATAGCTTTTGTAATTTCGTCTATAAGTTCAAAATCAGGATTATCTCTTGCGAGTTCTTCTGAAAGAAGATATTCCAGCTTTTTAATATCAGGAAGCTCAATATTTTCGTCATAAAACAAATTTTTCATTATAGTCTCAACATAATTCATTTTAGCCACCTCCTAAATCAGTATATTTTTTCAGTTTAACTTTCAGTCGCTGAAACATTTTATATACTGCGGCTGTGGATTTGCCGTTTTTCTCCGCAACATAAGCAATATCATATCCATCAATATAATGTTCAGAAAGCATTTTCAGTTCATGTTTTGTAAGCACTCCCGGCAATATTTTTTCTTCATCATAACAGTCCGTATAGATTATTTTTTCTGCTTCCTCAATAAGAATTTCATTTTGTTTTGCAGAAACTTTTCTGTAGTTTTTTATTATATTATCCGCAGTTCTATAAAGCCATGCCCTTATATTGCAAGAATCAAGTGCATTTATTTTTTGATACATTATCAGAAAAACTTCTTGTGTGCAGTCCTGTGCTGAGTTGATGTCTTCTACTCTTGAAAGACAGTAATTGTATATTGACTGATAATAAAGCCTTACTGTACTTTCAAAATCCTGTTCCTGCAATCTTATCACATCCAGATATATTTTTTTATATAGTAATGGAAATTATATATTATATTTTGGACATATAAAATAATCTTTGTATAAATNCANATTTTTATNAANTNAAAAATATANATAATNTNNAAAAGCAACTACAAAAAATTAATTTCTTTATTTTATTAACGTGAGTTCGACAGAGAAAATCAGTCAAGTAAGGTTCAGCTTCATTTACGAGAAAATAGGAATAATGCTTTCCGATTTTACGTTCTATAAATGATATAGTTATTCTACTTATAAACAGAACTGCAAGGACACAGAAAAGCGTAGTGAATAGAATAGTTTAAAGATAAGTGATAACGCAGAAATGCTTTTATTCTATCTTTTAAAACATACCAGTATTTTTCGATGGGATTCAGTTCAGAAGAATATGGTGGAAGAAAAATAAGGTTGAAACTGTATTTGATAAAGTTGCTTTTTACGGTGAAAAGACGCATTGTCCATAACAATAGTTGTACCTTCTTCAAGGTATAACAACAAGCACTTTTCAAACCACATTTCAAAAAGTGCTGAATCCATTTTTGAGTTGTACTGCATTGGTACAATTATTTCATTTCCAAGTTTTGTAGCAACTATACTTGTTCTCTGAAACTTTTTTTCCTGATATTTTATCATAGACTTTCTGTCCTCTCAGAGAATATCCATATTCACGATAAAGGTATGAATTTATGCCTGTTTCATCAACATATACAATTCTTTCTTCCAGAATATCCTTTNTNTTTTTNTGATATTCCTTTACTTTTTCAGGATTTTGTTCTTTATAACATAATGTCTTTTTTTTCGTGTGATTCCAAGTCTTCTGTATGCCTGACTGATTGCCTGATTANAGCATCCGNNTATAAGTGCCNNTTNTTNCTGTGTATCATCNGGGTGTTNTGNTNCATATGNCTTNAGTTTTTCCGNGTCTATTTTTTTAAAGCTCCTGTNAAGAGGTTTATTCGATAAATCACCTGTTTCTTCATATTGTCTGACCCAT
Organism: Clostridia bacterium; assembly: GCA_009177225.1. Lineage (GTDB taxonomy): Bacteria > Bacillota > Clostridia > Oscillospirales > Ruminococcaceae > Ruminococcus. The sequence continues at coordinate 9,108 of WFLZ01000178.1, read as the reverse complement.
CTGTGTACTGTACTTGCCGACACTCCAAATACCTTTCCTGTCTCTTCATATGAATTTCCTGCCTTTTTATATGCTACTGCTGCTTCTCTTAAATCTTTACTTTTACTCATTGTTTTTATTATACAACATTTCACTTCTGTTGTCGAATAGGACAACTATATTATACCACATTTTCTATTTTGTTTCCACTTTGTTACTCATGCGATTTGTGTCAAGTAAAAGTAGGCAGTGGATCACAAAATGGTGAAAATACACAAAGTCAGAAGGACAAATCAGTTAAGTGCTTGGAAGCGAAGATAGCTTTTATGAAAGAGGGAGCATTTTGAATGGAAACATTTCCGTAGAACTCATAGCCTTTACCGTCGTGTTTCGGAGCCTTTGAAGCGAACAAAGGCGGTGCTGAAACAGTATCGATGACAGATGTTTCGGAAGAAGTTGGAATTGCAGTAGAATAGTGCCTGCACAGCAGAGCCGCAAGGTTGTTGCCGCCATTCACACTCCAGCATGCACGTCTACCTTTCAGTCTGTTGCCGATAATGGTAAATACATTCCCCTCCATACTACCCAGTCTTGCATGATGAATCACGCCGGGAATTCTTGTGGGCGGAATCTCAATACCCCTGTCATAGTATCCCGCAAGAGCCTCTTTGTTCTTTGAATAATAGCTGTAAAGCTNTTGCAATTTNGCCTTTTCACGTTCGTTCTCAGTTGAATTTACATAAGCCTCAATACAAACTAAAAGTTCGTCAAATCGATTTTGCGAAAGTAATTCATGCAAATTTTCAGCGATTTTTTTATTGCTAACGCATTCTGTAATTTTTTTGTTTCTATGAAATTCATCAAGCACGCAAATACAGTCGCAGCTGTTGTCCTTTTGAATCCACTGTGCTCCATCTCCGTTTTTGACACGAAGTTCAAGCTCGTCAATATTGTAAACAGACGCAGTTACATTTTCCATATGTTTTCTGAAATCTCGTGCTAGTTCAAAGCTTGCATATGCTGCCTTATTGTCCAGCTCTCGCCTGATTTCTCCGTTTTTCTGCGTGATATGCAGCACTCCGTCATAAACAATTCCTATCTTCATTTCTTTTGATGCACCGTATTTTTTTCGGTCTTTCCCCTGAAGCTTCAGCCAGTCTCCGTCTGCTTCCTCATAAAGAATTTTACTCTCAATCTTCCCTTTATTTTGCGGCACTTTCTTACTGTTATCAATTTCGGTTTTGCCCAACTCCTGAACAATATTCCAGACAGCTTGGTGCGTAATGTGCAGCCCCGTATTTTCAGATATAGAGTTTGCTGTTTCACGGAAAGATTGATTGCAGATCATTTCCTCGATCCGTTTGCATACTGTTTCGTCAAACAGCCCAATATTTTGCGGATTCAGTTCCTCATCGAGCAGAAAAACATGCTTCTTTTCATTTGCGTCAAAGTATATCCTTCGACTATATTCTATAGTTCCCAGTTTCGTTTTCACTGCGGTTTTGCGGATGCCCTTGTGACGATACTTCTTTGTGTCACGGCTTAACATTAGATTCTCATCAAGTGCTTCAANATGATTTTTTACAACTGCTTTCCCAAATTCCATTGCTGATGCGAAAACTTTTTTCAATAAATTCCGGAAAATTTTCGATTTTACTATTGTCAATTTCGATTTTATATGTTATACTCATTTTAGGTCACTCTGCTTTCTTTGTATTTTTTCTCACTTACATTTTAGCACTTTGTGACCCAGAGAGCAACCTTTTCTTCGGGCTGCTCTCTTTTTTATACTGTCTACTATTATTTTACACTAAGACTCATGCGTATGGTCTGCTATACCTATAGATGTGGGAGCTTTCTGATAATGGTTAAAACCCCATAAAAACAAGACAAATTACTGCACAAAACAGTCAAGATTGCAAAAACGTATTGATTTTTGAAGAGATCGGAGTATAATATAATTAACACGACGGAGAGAAACCAAAAACACACAAAAATCTCCGATACAAAAAATAATTTGGCAAGCTTATTGATTGCTTTTTAAACATTCTTAGTAATAAGAGTTGCCGAAATCAGAAAGGATGAATATTATGAAAGGTTCAATAAAAAAAAGCTGCTTAAAGAGAACACTCGCTTTTATATCAGCATTATCTGTAATCGGAAGCTTCTCAAGTACAATAGGCGCAACCAAAATGATTTCAGATAATATAATTTCAGCTGCTGCAACAGATGACACCACATCTCAGGACAGTACAGAAATAACTGGCAAGTACAGCAGAATTGATATTGAAATTTCAAATAAATTTGATTTTGTCAACGAAGTAAACTGCACAGTAAGCGTTATCAAAGTTAATTCAGATAACAGTGAAACTATTATATTGTCTGATAAACCGCTTACGGTTGGCAACGAAATGAACTCAACGGCATCAATAAGAACAGATTTTATCGAAAACGGTACATACATTGTTGAAGTTCATGCTCCCGGATTCGAGACATTCAAGCAGGAAATATCCGATTTCGACAATATGATATGTGTAGTAAAAGTTACACTTGGTTTTGATAATCGCTACACTTACATAGATAAATNCGAATTAGATAAAAACGNNGAAGNAATANATCTTGACGACACACCTGTAATAGAGAAACCAGAGAGCGACCACCCTGGTGCTATGAAAGTCGGCGATGTAAACGGCGACGGCAAAATCACCAAAAGAGACGAAACTCTTCTCCTTGAAGCTATCGACTCCTCAATCATGAATAACGGCAATATTGAAGTTAATCTTGAAAGAGAAGAAACACTCTGTAGTGACCTGAATTATGATGGCGTAACAAATCTCGCTGACCTTACATTCTTTACAAAGGGATATATCGACACTAAAGGTTGGAACACAAAAGCAAGCCTTATTAAAGATGTTTCTGAAGAATATAAAATTGCTTCTTTAAGCAAAGTGGAAACTATTGGTAATACAGAAAGCAACGGCGTTAAATTATCGGATTTGCTGAAAAGCTCAAGCAACAACGACAATGATGATAATAAATCTGATGAATCTGCACGAAAACTGGAATTAACAGCAACTGAAAAAGTTCCTGTTATGAATGAAGATGGCACTCAAAAAGTTGACGAGGACGGAAAACCAGTATATGAAGAAAAAGAAGTTGAGATTTCAGAAGAACACCCCGTAGGCGTTTCGATGGACCTTGACGGTGTACAGGTGAAAGAAATGACATTTGGTACAAACGCTGATGCAGGAAGTGTAGATGTTCAATTAGAAGACGGTACATGGGTTTCAGTTCCTTTCAAAACAAACTCACAACCCATTACTGAGGAGAAACTTGAATCCGTTGGTGAGGGCGAGACTTCAACTACAGACACACAACCCGTTACTGAAGCAGAATTTGAAGCCGCTGATGAGGATGAGACTTCAATTGAAACTCCAAATTCGGTTATTGCTGAAAGTAATGTATCAGTTAAAATTGACGAGAATGGTAATATTTCACTTAATCTTGAAAATCAGATAGCTGTTAAAAAAATCACTCTTAAGATTACAAAAGTTAAAAATGCGAAACTTGCTGAAATCGGAACAGTTGAGTTCCTTAACGGAATGGAAGAACGTATTTCAGAGCCTCAAATAGACTTCCCGACAAATGTTGAGGTTGTACAGAACTGTGGTGTTGCCGACAAGTACGCAACAATCATAGCAAATTGGGACAAGCCTGTAAACGGAGGAAGCAAATTTGAATATGAGGTTTCCACAAGTTCAGCTACAAGGGCAGACGGAAGCTTTTCTTCAACTATCCCTGGTGTACAGAATACCGTAGTAGAAAGTCCTACATTTACACTTGCATCAGAACACGGAAACTTCAAACTGATAAAGATAAACACAACATATTATGTACACGTTCGCTGCATAGACGAAGATTATAAGAGCAAATGGTCTGATTACGCAAAAGTTACTACAGTATCAAACAGCATTCCCGCAAAGCCGGACTATGTTAGTGCTAAAGGCAATTTCAGAAGCCTGAAAGTTTCATGGGGTTCAGATAACACAAACAGCACAACCGGCTATAAACTTTACTACAGAGACATAACAAATAATCTTGATGAAAACGGCAGACCTACAGGCACATATGATGTAGTCGATGTAGGCAAAACAACAAGCCACATACTTAACGGATTGGAAGATAAAACCGAATATGAAGTTTATGTAGTAGGTTATAATCCAAAGGGCGAAAGTCCTGAATCAGTTCACGCAATGGGAAAGACCATTTCGGCTCAGCCTGTTGAAATGCGTAAGTATAACGCTATCAACTGCGACGATGACGGCAACACAGGAAATGCACATATCGTTTCTGTTGTAAGAGGCGGAGGAAATATGATAAACTCTCTCAAAGATACCGCAGAAACTGAAAAAATTGAAAAAAAATACAATGAAATAATCAATGATGAAAATGCAACTCAAGCAGAAAAAAACGCAGCAACGAAAAATAAAAACGCAGAACTTGCAAAGATTACAAAAACAGCGTGGGGCGTTGTTGACGGCAATCAGGAATCATATTATTCATATGGAAGCTGGAATGACGGCGGTATTACATATGAATTTGACAATGAATATGAACTTAGTACTATNGCTCTTTCNGTACCGTACAACNGACCTAACTTCTTCCAGACATNGATAACAGNATGGGACGAAAACGGAAACGCAGTAAGTTACAGNGGTTGGAAAGGAATGAGCAGAANAAAAGACAAAAACGGAAAAGAATATTTCTTTATTAATTTCCCGAAAGTTAAAGCTAAGAAAATTAAACTCAGCTTTGGCAACTACGCAGGAGAATACAGGGAAATCGCATATTCTGAAATCATTTTCTATCATTATGATTCAATAATGGAAGAAATCATGGCTCTGTATGTTGACGACCTCCATACAGTTCTCAGAGACGATGTTACTCAGGAAACTATTGACGCTCTCCGTGACAGAATCGTTTTACCGGATAAGAGAAACGGCGAATATCACCCAAATAAAGCTAATTTGGAGAATGAACTTAACACAGCAGAAAAATTACTTAATGCTGAAAATATAAGCAAACCTATACTTATACACAACAGCATTACCACATATGACCCTACTGGTGGCAAATCACGTAAATACAGCGGACTTAATGCATGGCAGCCTCTCGGTGTTTCTGCCGGTGCAAACACAGAAATAACGGTTTACGTAGGAAGCCCGAGCAAGAAAACAGGCGACAGTACAGAATTAAAACTTATTGCAACACAGTACAACTCCGAATCAAACGGCGTGATATTAAAAACTCAGGCTCTTCAGATAGGAGCAAATACAATCACAATTCCAAGCGGTGGCATAGCAGGTGCAGAAGCAGGTGGTGCGCTTTATATTCAGCACCACGGCGGTGACCAGTCAAAAGTTTATTATTCAGTACGTGTAGAAGGCGGCACGGAAGTTCCGATTCTCGACCTTTACCAGATAACCGACAGTGATGAACGTTTCAACAGAGCAGCTGACTATATAGAGGCTCTTGAAGCTCATGTTGCAAACATGGAAAACGAACACAACAGAATCCACAAGGGTTCAAAGTACATGGGCGAAAGAAACAGCAAACTTGATTACGACTATGACAAAAAGCTTTGTATCGCAGGTGCAACTGATATTCTTTGCGATACAATGATGTATTCACTTCCCGCTCATCAGATACTCGCAGGCTTAGGCGACGGCTCAGTTGAAGACCGTGCTGAAAAACTCATAAGGTCAATGGAATCAATGGAAGAAATGATGAAACTCTTCTATCAGCACAAGGGCATGAGTCCTGATGCTGTAAATGTAGTAGACCGTATTCCAAATCAGCACCTCAATATCCGTTATCAGAGAATGTTCCAGGGTGCAGCAATGTACGCAGCAGGCAATCACATCGGTATCCAGTGGGGAACTGCTTCCAGTATGGTTAATTCCAAAGGCGTAAAGGCTGATGAAAACGGCAGATACGTAAGCGGCAGTTACTTCGGTTGGGGGATTGCTCACGAAATCGGTCACAACATCAACGATTCAAGCTATGTTTTGGCTGAAATCACAAACAACTATTTTGCACTTCTTGCACAGTCACAGGATACAAATAAAAATTCAAGACTTAACTACAACAATATTTTCAAAAAAGTAACTTCCAATACAAAAGGAAACGCAGACCAGGGAACACAGCTTGGTATGTACTGGCAGCTCCACCTTGCTTATGATAAGGACTTCAACTTCAAGACTTACGATACAAACGACGAAATACTGGAAAATCTTTTCTATGCAAGAATGGACACATATTCAAGAAATCCCGCCAGAGCTCCCCAGCCTTATGGTACAGCTCTTACACTCAGTGGCAACACCGACCAGAATCTTATGCGTCTTGCGTGTGCGGCAGCAGAGAAAAATGTTCTCGAATTCTTCGAGCGTTGGGGCAAAACTCCCGATGCAACTACCCGTGCATATGCATCACAGTTCCCGAAAGAAACAAGAGCTATCATGTACGCTAATGATGATTCAAGAGTTTATGCAATGACAGACGAAAGCTGGCTTGTAAATGACGACGGCAGCGCAGCATCAATGATAGACGACGTTAAGGTAAGCGTCGGCACAGGTACAAGAGCAAATAAGGTTACCCTTTCAATTGACGTTTCTGACATGATGTATAAAGATGATATTCTTGGATACGAAATCGTTCGCTGTGTTACAACATATGGCGACGTTAAGGAAACTCCGATAGCATTTACATCAAATCCGTATTACACAGATACAGTTACATCTNTCAACANCCGTANAGTATCTTANAANGTTACACTTATTGACCATTATCTCAACCGNTCGGAANTATTTACTACAGATACAGTAAAGATTCAGCACGACGGCAGCCTTGACAAATCAAACTGGACAATCAGCACAGAGACCGGAAGCCGTTATTTTACAGCACCAATGATAACTCATGAAGCTTCAGAAGATGAACTTCCTTGTGAACATACAGTAATCAATCCGGCTATAGCAGCTATAGACGATGATTTAGAGACAGTTTACGAGGCTAAGGTGACCCGCGATCCAAGTATATATATTAACTTTAATCAGCCACTTGTAGTATGCGGACTGAAATACACATCAGGCACTACATCGAATGACTCAATTGGTTATTTTATCTACGTTAAGAATGAAGCAGGCGGATGGCAGCATGTAGCAACCGGCAACTTCAACGGAAGTGGTATTGCTTACTTCGCTAACGCAGACAAAAAGTACATCAGCACTTATGAAACAACAGAAATAAGATTACAGTTGACAAANCAGAATGGCAAGACCATATCTATCGCAGAACTTGATGTTCTCGGCGTAACAGGCGATAACGTTGACTTCCGCAGAGNNNNTGAAAAGNNAGANNCGGCATNCGGNATCCTTTCGGGAGATTACAAATACGGCACAAGAGAACAGGATTTCATTCCTGAGGGTTCACTCGTATTTACAGGTTCTTACAAGGGCAACCCCACTTACAATGCAGTTATTCTCTACGATGAAAACGGAAATATCGTCGGCGGCACAGGCGTTGATGACGAAGGTGAAGCAAGTCAGATAATTCTGGCAGACGTTCCGGACGGTTCAATCATTACAGACGTTTCTAACGGAACTTGGGTGTACTGGATTAATCCCGAAGATATTGACAATATGGTTTGGCCAGAAAAGGTTCGTGTAGAACTCTACAGAGTAAACAATGCAATCACAAACGAAGGTCAGCGTATAGTAAGTGATTCACTGTTTGAAAAAGTACCAGATAAGGATAAAATGTCTCCTATTACAATTGGAGGTAATAGAAAGTATAATACAGAAGTTACCACCGAAGGCGGTGATAAAGAGTAACGAAAAGAGGAGTAAGTTATGTTAAAAAAGGTTTTGGCAGGCACGGCAGCAGTTTTATTGCTTGCGTCGATAAGTCCTATAATGACAATAGCTAACAATACGGGAAACGGTGGCACTTCTGCCACCATCCCTTCCACCCTGAGAAGCAATGTTACTATAGACGCATACAGCGGTGAAGTAAAGCTAATCTCTTCCGGAGCAAAAGATGAAAAAATCACTACTTTCCGTCTTAACCTTACATCATTAAAGGCAATCGACTTTCAATTCTGCGAGAACGCTGAAAGTATATTCGATATTTACTACTCTAAAGTAAACAATGATTCAAAATCATTAAACATTTATGTGTACAGCCAAAACTCGCTCTTTGATGATAACGACTCATTGGTTATAGGAACCGTAAGCAATCCTACCTATGTTAAAGCAGAAAATGTTGAGTATGTTTCGGGCGATGATGTCATTACATTAGATACCAAGTTGAGAACATATGTACCTGAAACCGTAGCAAAGTCTGGTAATGCAGAAACTGAGGCTGAAGAAGTTGTTGTTCAGGAAGATGTATATGGTCTTGAAGCCGGAGAGCAGTTCAGAAACCTTAACTATAGTTTACTTACAACAACAACAGCATCAACATCTAAGGTGATGACTACAACTACAACTACAGCTATACCAACCGTTACCACGACTACAACCAAGAGAACACGGAGTACCACTACAACCGAAGAACCAACAACTACTACAACTATTACTACAAAAGCTACAAAGCCTCCGAAGCCTATAATGACATCTACTACAGAAGCTACAACATCTACAACAACCACCACAGTGACTACAGAACCTACAACAACATCCACAACTACTACAACAGAAACAAAGCCCACAACTACTACATCTATAACAACAACTACAGAGCCTACAACAACATCCACAACAACTACAACAGAAACAAAGCCCACAACTACTACATCTACAACAACAACTACAGAGCCTACAACAACANCCACAACANCTACNACAGAAACAAAGCCCACAACTACTANATCTACAACAACAACTACAGAGCTTACAACAATATCTACAACAATCACAACAAGCACAAAGCCTACATCTATAACATTTACCACAACAACAACTACAGAGCCTACAACTACATCTACAACAACTACAACAGAAACAAAGCCTACAACTACTACATCTACAACAACAACTACAGAGCCTACAACAACATCCACAACAACTACAA
>WFLZ01000037.1 GCA_009177225.1 Clostridia bacterium | reverse complement strand
TGCATACGTAATGAGATGCTGATAGTACTTTTCAACTATATCAGTTCTTTCACGTATTTCATTGTGATTCTCGATCATAATGGCTGTTATACCGTTAGCATCTATACTTATGCCGAAATCGTCAAGAACACTTGCTGCCAACAGGATAAGTGCATATTCATTAACAAGCCTCTCGTTTAAATCAAAATATGCTGCATCATCAATGGAGTATCTTATGGAGTCCCTGCATTCTTCATACGTTTCAGCGATTTTTTCAGGTTCAGCACTTAACAGATACTCTGACAGTGCCTTGCCCAGAATGCCATAATTTCTTCCACAGAATTCGTGTATGCTGTCACTATGCTCACGGCTATCAGTAAATTGTAACCCGAAGCTTAACAAACGTGCATCGAGACCCTTGTTGTGCATACGGTTGTCTGTCAGAAGCTTGTTTTCAGAGGAAGTGATCGCAATCAACTTCCACATATCAGATTCTCTCAGCTCAGAATTACTGTTACATCTGCTTTTGTCCTGTTCAAGGGTTATCATGTATAACAGATCCTCCATGTTGACCCCTGACGATACAGTTGCCTCATCAAAAAGCTGAGGGAGACCGAATTTCAGAGAAAGATTCTTCAATATCGCATTAAGTGTGCCGAAAAATGGAATATAGACTTTCTTGTCCCTTGGGTTGGTGAACACCGATGCCATCAGAGACTGCGAGGTGCTTTTACCTGTAGTTGTCTTACCATAGAAGGATATTATAAAGGATTGAAGCGGAATGCCGCATATTATGCTAAGAAACGCAAGGAAAAGCGANGCNCAGCTNCAGCATAAGGCAAACATTATTGNNGTATTTGTAAGCAGCCTGTTCAGACCGTCTGCGTACTCAGGCATTGTTATTTCTTTCGTATATTGAAGAATCTGAGGTTCTTCGTCATATGCCTTAAATGTCAGTTTGTCGTTCTGCATTATGAACCCCATACTGTCCGACTGCTCTTTGACTTCCAGTTTTGCTATAATTTTGAATATATACCTGCTCAGGCTGTCGGCATAGTCGAAGTTGATGATAAGACCGTGTCTTGAAAGCTTAATAACGTCCTTCGGATACAAGGTATCGTAATCAACATCAACGATCCTGTCGTTTATTCTCAGCCTTACGCAGTACACGTTCTTCTTGTCTCTGTATGCGGATTCAATCTCGAACCAGCTGGAGAGCCAGATCAGACCTTTGAAATTCTTTGAATTAACAGCTAACAGCAGACATTTATTACGAACCTGGACTACAGGATAGTAAGGTTCTGTCTGCGATAAATAATGTAGAATATTATTATTTGCCGCCTTAGCTCCGAACTCATATATGCTATTTAATAGCTGAGCTGCTTCATTGTCAATTACTATATCTTCGAGCTTAGGTATATTTGATGGCTTATGTAAACCCATAAGTATCAATCTCCTTTCTAAAATGTACCGTAACCCCGAAAACGAGGTTACGGTGTATACAATTACTCATCGAGAGAAATCTTTTTTATGTTGGAAAAGGTAACTGCATTGCCCTGTCTGTTACGCACATCAAACTTGACCCTGAGTCCAACGAAATTTTTGATATATTCAATATTAGCCTGAGAGATTAAGACGGAAAAAGGGTATCTATCAATTCTGTCGTCGGCAACGGTTGTTATGAATTCCGTGCCGTCATCAAGCTCAAACACCAGTGTGACTCTGTCTTTATCCTCGGCAGTTTTGTACCATAATGCGTTTGTAATCGTGCCTCTATAAGTACCATCATCAAGATTGAAGGTAGACTTCTTAGCTGTAAGTTTTCTTCCCCTGTTGTCATTTACATTTTCAACAGCATTTTCATTTACATTAACAATAATTTTTTCATTCATAGTAAAACACTCCTAAAATAAATTAATTAATTGTGGNTAGTGTGCCGTCAGATAAGACGGCACACCGCGTATGAAATACAGATCATTAGTCGAAGTTCAGAATTACAGTTATAGAGGAATCCTCATTACTTTGAACCTTTTCAATACAACCGCATCTTGTAGTAGCATTATCTTTAAACTCAACATCAGAGGCAATTGACATGATTTTTTCAGCGAGACCTGTTGAGTAGATCACAGCGCCTTTTCCAATCTCGTATGCTCCTGGTGTACCCTCCGGAACTGACTTGAATGCAACTCTTGTGTCACTTAACAGCACCTTAACCGATGTAGCCTCTTCAAGGGCTGAAAAGAGATTGGAACTGAGCCTAACCCTCTTGGAACCGTTTGTATCACAAATGCCTATCTCACCTTTTTTGCCAGTCTCCGCATTGNTCTCTNTAAATCCTGAGAGATCGGAGTAGCCCTCAGAACCGAATGNAATTTTTTCGTNACCATTTTTCTTNATAAATTTAGCCATAATAAAAACCTCCAAAAATTTATAAAATGAAAATAAACGTTAGTGAAGAACATTATCTGCAGCTGATGTCCGCCACCTCATACCGTCCGTTGCTTGACAAAATGCCCATTCGGATGGTATAATGCTTTTAGATGATTTACATCTGTACTTATCATAGCGTAATTCAAAGACCTGCACAAGGATAATCTGAATAACCTGAGTAACTTATTTCACCGACCGGAAAATTCGTAAATAGCTGGTCAGTTATATTGGTCATCAAGCTGCTATGAAGTGAACTGATGACTTTTTTATCATCTGTTCTTATCATATCATAATAAGTAAAATAATATATAGATAATCCGGGTAACCTGGGTAATTAGTTTTATGGAAACAAATATATCAATGAACAATGTGGAAAAAACAGCGCTGGGAGGATAGAAATGGAGTTAACTTTGCCATGCAGAAATGTGAAGTTTACAGCAAACATATTTTATCGCTTGCTTTTTGATGCGATGAAGAATAAGAATGTTCCCGGTGATAACTATAAGGGAGCTGTCGGAAAACTTACGCAGACTCACCTGTTTTATGACCTGAATGTCTTGACTGATGCTTCTGTTGCTACTTTGGGAGACTTTGATCTTCTATTTAACGGAGACAGGATTCAAGGCGGACAAAAAAATGCTGCTAACAAATTCAAATTCGGCAATTTTACCGCCGAAAAAAGTGCTATATACTTGTTTAACGATGCCGAAATCGTAGCTGAATTCGATAGTCGGGTAAGAAACGAATATTCAAAAGCTTTTTTGAAGGCAGTTGAATTTGCTCGCAGATATTTCGATAATAAATCTCCTCGGAATGACATTCTTGTCAAAAAGGTGCTGTACCTTATACTTAATGAAGGAAAATAGCCTGATTCTAATGAGCCTGGAAATAGTAAAGTCACTTACCCCAGATAACCTATTTGAAAGCCGTAAATCCTATTTCGAGAAGCTAAAGTTATGCATGATAGGGAAACAGATAGTCTTGAATAAGCCTGAGACAATGAGGCTAATACAACAATCATCAAATACGGAACGAAGAGCCTTTATAGAAACATACTATCCCATTCATACGATACTGGATACGGAGTTTACATGGGGAAATAAGAGGGAAAAGTATATACGAGACCTGTACAAAGCCATAATACAGGATATAGAGCCACCCAAAATTGTATAATTATGCTTTCAGACCTGCCAGACATCTGGCGGGTCTTTTTTTGCTCAAAAATTCCGGATTTCTGTCATAGATAAAAAAATTGAAATAGCGGTATAATAAAAACACAGGCAAATGGATAGCCATACGCCTGAATCTAAGCTAAGGAGGTCATGTAATCATGACTAATAGCATTATTTTAAAGGATGGCATTCTTGATTTGTCATCCGCAACAAAGTTTGAAGATTTTGCCACTAACGGCTGCATCACCATTATTCGTTCAACCAGTGGAGATCGTACTAAGCTTAGTAAGGAGCTTCTCAAATCTATAGGAAATCCTAAAGCAGTTGATGTTTACTTCACCGACGAGCAGGTCATTGTAGTTCCTGCTCCTGAAGGTTCAGGCGGTGCAGTCAAGATCGGCAAGAACGAGATCATTTATAACACTCAGCTCGCCGAAAAGATTATGGCAGTTGCCGGAGTTAACTTCCAGAAAAATAAGTCCACCAAGACAGGAACTTTCACTGTTGAAAAGGTTGACGAAACTACATCCGCCGCTGTTATCTCATTCAATAGCAGCACCGCCCAGACAGCTGATGCTGTAACCGAGAAGGAGGCAACAAATGAAGATTGAGCTTACAAATGAAACAAATTACCTTGATGACGGTACATATACCGCTACTATCCAGAACGTGTTTGAGTTTCCAAAAGGTGACGATACCAGTATTGGCATTGAATTTGCACTAAATGATGCGAATCGTACAGTCTTCACGAAATTTTATAACGACCCAGTCAAGAAATTGGGTTCGTACCCTTGGAACACTGTTTTCAAGGCGCTTAACTCCGATGACACAACTGACCTCATCGGACGTAAGGTAAAATTTGAGATCAAGAACAACAAAAAAAATGATCTTACCTATACAAATATCAAAAAGATTACATTAATTTAATTTACAGAGGGTGGCGTGTGTTTTCCGCACACGCCATTTCTCAGAAAGGAGACTATCATGAATTCTATTACTGAAAATATCATAAAAGTTGACTACTCTCTTGAACAGAACACATCGTTGAGCATATCCAATAAAGAATATATAAAGCTTGCGGCTGGAGCAAGGGACTATGTTGTCGGAAACGGAAAAAACGCNTATAGCTANTGCATCGTNCATACAAATGTGGGCTTTGTGAATCTTGTGGAATGCAAAAAGGGCTTTAAAATTGAGTGGCTGTCTGACCCATTTTCAATCAGAGGTGTTGTNGCAGATGACCNNAACNACTACTATGCTGAGCTGGAGATCAAGGGGAATCATGTGAAAATCCCGTTTGACCAGCTGACACCGGATAAAATACATTCTACTCTTTTTGGCAAGGGTGTTGCATTGAAAAAAACTGATCGTGCGGATGAGGCACTTTCTACGCATCTTCAGTGGCTTTTGTCAAAATATGAGGCACAGGATGCCGGACAGATACTTGGTTGGAGAAAGAATGCAGATACGCTGTCGTGGCACGGCAGCTGCTGTGAGACTCCATTGCTCCAGCGTAAGCTCATGCTCCCCTCTGAGGACGCATACCTTGTCGAACTTAGCAACCTTATAAAAGACGATCCACCGCTCCAGTTTGTGTTGTGTTCAGCTGCTGCCTCAACACTCCTCGCATACCTTAGCATTACAGAAAATATCCCATTTTCTCCGTTTGGCGTGTCCCTTGTTTCCACAAGTTCTAAGGGCAAGACAACGGCTCAAAAGCTTGCGGCTTCAATCTACAGCGCACCAACAGATGAGGCGGTCTTTTCCGGCTTTTACGGAACGCAGAACGCTCTCATACATATACTTGGCAGACACAACGGCGTATCAATCTGCTACGACGAATCCACAATTAAGAACGATCTCAGCAATTCAAGTTTTATTTATATGTTTCATGAAGGCAAAGAAAAGCTTCGCATGAATCCGGATGGCACGTTGAAAGAACGTCAATCATGGCTGTGTACAGCGCTGTTCAGTTCGGAAAATTATCTGGTTGATCTTCACCGTATTGAACATCTCGGACTTGCAGCACGTGTTATTACATTGGATGAGCATACCTACACCAAAAGCAGTGCGCATTCCGAAGCAATTAAAACCTTTGCCGCCCAGAATTACGGAATCCTTGGTGAAAGACTTGCCGCTTATCTCCTTGACAGCAAATCTGCTGAAATTGCACAAAAATATACAACGATCCGTGATAATCTCTTACAGGAGTTTGAAACCTGTCGATGCGAGCTTACGGACAGAGTTTCTATGAATTATGCGGTTATCATTTTGACGGCTGAATTACTGCAAAAGGTCGGTTTGGAGATAGATGCAAACAGCGTAAAGGACATTTGTGTTGGTCTGCATGATAAGTTATCTCTCGCCGCTCATCCGGGAAGAAATCTGATTATAAAGATTTTCAACTACATTTGCTGCGAGTATAAAAATCTGAAAGGAATCAAGTGGACTACGAACAAAGAAGGTATTCCATTGAAAGTAGAAATCATAGAAACAACCTTTGAAAAAATTGTGACGAAATGCGGCTATACAGATATTGAGTCTGCATTAAAATTCTTGTTTAAAGACGGTTACATTGTTCGCCCTGAATCAGGCAGACGTAAAGCTAAGATCAGTATTGACGGAGTACCCTCTTATGGGTATCGTTTTGATCTTAAAAAGGTGGAGGAAGCCTTCGGAACGATCAATGATGCAATATACAGTAATGTAAAGAGATATAAGTCAACAGCCCCTTTTTCGGAAGAGGTTCTTGACATTGAAAACGATGAGGAGGCGGTAATCCATGCAGGAAATTACAGAGTTGAACACCACCAGAAAGCAGTTAGCGGCAGAGCACATTTACTATGATGGCTGCCAGACAGAAGCACTTTGTCAGGAGGCAGCTGATGGGATAATAGAGCTTGCAGCTGATGTGCTGATTCAAATTTTCATGAGCCAGATAGGGGAAGAATAGCTGTTATACAGAATATATGGTCATAAAAATTTAATAATCACGCTTGCAGACCTGTCGAACATCCGGCAGGTCTTTTTTGATCAAAAGTTCCGGATTTCTGTCATGGAGAAAAAATTGAAATATTGATATAATATAATACAGGCTTAGGTCTGAATCATTTAGAAAGAAGGAAGTTATTTATGGAAAAAGCAATAGCATATGTGAGATACAGTTTTCACATACAGAATGACGCTAATAGTGTTGCCGCACAAACAGCGTGCATAGAAGAGTATGCACACCTCCACAATATGGAGATCGAAAAATACTACATCGACACAGATAAAACTGACAGATCAGAATACAGACAAATGCTTGAGGATATCACCACCGGAAAAGTCAAGGCAAAAACAATCCTTGTCAAAGCAATTGATCGTCTGCATAGGAATATGACGAACGCACTGGGTGACATTGTTTTTTTGATAAGTACAATGTTCGTTTGATCGGGATAATGGACGGNATTGATANAACGACAGCTACGGAGAAATACTCCCATCAANTTTCCAAAAAAATCAGAGCTGCAGTNATGAAGTCGGCTAAGAAATTAGTAGAAGGAGCATAAGCATNATGTATTATTTTATCAGACCACCGNCATAAAACAGACTGAAACGTTATATAGTATTAGCACCAAACTATAGAAAGGAATTTAACAATTATGGAACAAGTAATAGCATACGTGAGATACAGTTCTCACGCTCAGGATGACGGTAACAGCGTTGCTGCACAAATAACGTGCATAGATGAGTATGCACGTATACATAATATGGAGATTGAGAACTACTACATTGATACGGCTAAGACAGGTCGAAACACTAACAGATCAGATTACAAGCAAATGATTGAGGATATCTCAACGGGGAGAACTAAGGCGAGAACGATTCTTGTCAGGGCGATTGACCGTTTACATAGAAATACGAAGAATACCTTAGTTGATACAGATTTTTTTGAAAAGCATCATGTCCGTTTAATAGGAATAACAGACGGCATTGATACGGCGGATAAAAATTACAGCAAATTTGCACTGACTATTAAGGCAGCTGCTGCGGAAGATTACTCCAATCTGCTGTCTAAAAACACAAGAGCTGCTTTGCTGGAGGCTGCCAAGGATTGCAAGCATCTTGGCGGAACACCGCCAATCGGCTACAGCGTAACGCCGGAAGGCTACTATGAGATAGACGAAACAAAAGCTCCGATCGTGAGGGACATATATAGATACTACCTGAGCGGTATGGGCTATGATGATATATTAACGCATCTGAAAAAGCGTGGGTACAAGACCAGCAATGGCAATGATTTTTCAAAATCTTCCATCAATGCGATACTGACAAATCCAAAGTATATGGGTACTTACACCTATGATCGCACTATGCCAAAGGATTCAGACGGTAAAAGAAATTCACACGCAACAAAAGATCAATATATTGAAATTCCAAACGGAATGCCAGCAATCATTTCAGCAGAGGCTTTCAATAAGGTGCAGGAAAAGAAGAAGAAAAATTCAACCAAGCATACTAACAGAACCGGAAAGCAGTACTATCCATTAAACGGCAAGATTTTCTGTTCAAAATGNGGNAAGCCATTTTCNGGAAATATCAANAACAGTANCGGTAGAANGTACTACCAGTATCGTAGNAGCTGCAAATGTAAAATCAAGAGTGTNAGGCTTGAACAACTAAATCGTTCCGTTTTCTATGCNCTTCAGCAGTGCATTTTCAGTCCTGAGAACAAGGATGCNATNATNCAGAAGGTTAAATNCAAAGCTGGCAGTNCAGAAGAGCTTACANACCGAAGAAATCNTCAAGTTGACAAATCGGATAAACGGTCTGGAGAACGCTCAGAATAGGCTTATTTCTTGTCTTGAAGAGGGTAAAGCATCTAAGACTATACTGGATAAGATGCAAAAAAATGAGACAGAGCTTTCAGCATTGAACAAGCAGCTTGCAGCGAAATCAAAGCAGATTTCAACAATAGATAATGCTATCTATAATAAGCTGGTTAAGCAGTTTGTCAGTTATATGAGCGATGTAAAATCTCCGGAGGCTTTTGCCTTGAGGGATGCANCAATAAAGAAAATTGAAATCAATGAAGCTGGNGTNACAACACATTTTCACTCAGGCTTGACAGCAAATTCAGATACAATAGATTATTTTAATTGTTAAGGGGGAATGTATATGNTTTCCAATACTTTTTTGTTTGATCAGCCTTGCCTTACGACAGTGGCGATTATAACATCGGTTAAATACGATCAGCATATAGAGATTTACGAGCTTTCACTCCTTGGTATCGGCGAAGACGGATTCAGCTACACAAACGCTGGTAAGGCATGGATGGATGAGGACGATCTACATGAGCTGATGAAGGAGAAAGAGCTTAACACTCCACAAGAGCTTTGCGGCATGAGAATCAAATTCATTGCAGATAGTTATAAAGAGCCGAACTAAAGTTCATGTGACGATATGTGCTTAATAGTATGCGGATTTATAAACAGGCGAGAATTACCATTGGATGATAATTCTCGCCCTTGCTGCATTTTATGCACTTTTACTTTCTGCAAGTTTCTTGACTTCTTCTACAGTAAGTCCGGAATACTCTGCAATTTCATCGAAGGATAGTTTACCTTTTGCCAACATTGATTCGGCGTTTTCAATTCTANCTTCCTNGTNCAGTTCTNCAATCANTCTGCACATAATCTCCCGACCTCCTTCGGTTTCTTTGAGATATCGAACCTTATTTGCTAATTGGCTGTAATTCATTTCATCTGCATTTGTACAACGAAAATCATGCATTAGTCTTCCGATGGGGCTTGCACTATCTTCATAAGCTCCATTCACATAAATAATATTTGTACCATCCCCAAATACATTTCCGGTTTCCTCGACGATGCGATTGATATGATAAAGCGGCAATTTCTCACCAAACACATCATTCTCAGTAATAAAAATTACATAGCTGTCCACAAGAGCTGAAAAGTCATCACCAGGTTTTAACAGTTTTGTGTCCAACATACTACTGTAAAATCTTGCTCTTCGATTACTTGCGCCTCTATCGTTGCGTTGGACCTCAATGTCATAAACTTTCCCAGAGCTATCTTTTGCAAAAATGTCAAGACGCACTGATCGTCCGCTGACATTCTTATACTCTCTTTGAGTAGTCGCCTCTGTTACTACCATATCTGATCTGCCTAAGATGATGTTCAGCAGCAAATTTAGGGCATCATTATTATTGTCAAACACCTTGACGAGAAAATCATCGTCCATGATGCGCAACTCATCTATGGTCTTTTCTACTTGTGATCTGTTCGGCATAGTACACCTCAATTCCTTTGTGCTTAATTTATTATAACATATATTTCGTTTAACGTCAAGCTGCTATTTATGTTATCAGGCATTTTGGAAAAAAGATTCATCACCACATCATATATGATAAATGAAAATTGAAGTAAAATAATTTTCCACATTCTTTTTTGAATACATATCTCACATCATACTTAAACCAATTAAATTGAGATAGCCTAAAAACGACGTAATATAGGGAATTTCCCAATGATAATGTTTGCGATTAAGTGAATTAAACACTGTACGCATCGCCTCCACCACTCTAAATCACGTAATCGCAAAGGTTACAAAAACTCCCTATATACCGTAAAATAGCAGTATATAGGGAGTTCTTTTTATCTTGATATGATATAAAAGTTCGTGGGTTCAATGCTGAAATTACCGTGACTGACCTAAAACGATACCCATTTAAAAGCACACTCTTTCTCTGAAAAGTGATGGCGAAATGGCGAAAAAGGTTATACCCTCATCAATTTCTGTGGTAAAGTCGTTCCAGAATTCCATCTGTACTGCTGTCCTCAGTAGCGTTGCCGAGAAGATGCACGGTCTTGAAAACTGCTTTATCTGCATGGCGAGAGAGATCGTATTTGAGTGTATGGTTTATATTTGAGTTTGGATGGCTGTGCCTTCGGGTGCAGCCGTTTTTCTTTGTTAAGAACTGGATTCTGAATGATTTTCGATATCTTGTTGATCATCTTGGGAATCATGTTGAATTGTTGATGAATCAAATGATTTAGAATAAGCGGTTATGGCTGGTGGCTCTGTAAGGTTTTCCGAGAATTTGGAATAATCGGGTATTTCTATTGGCTTATCAAAATTTTTTACGAGTTCAGAATAATCAGGTATTTGTATAGGTTTAATAACATTTTCTAATAGTTCAGAATAATCCGGTACTTGTATTGGTTTAATAACATCTTCTAATAGTTTAGAATAATCCGGTACTTGTATTGGTTTAATAACATTTTCTAATAGTTTAGAATAATCCGGTATTTTTGGAGGAGACGCAATCATTTGCATAGCATTATTCATCGCTTTTGTAATATTCGGAATTATATTTGCCATATTCTTTGATAAATTTTCAAGAGTTTCACCTATTGCATTTGATATATCTAACGCCTTTATATCAAATATTCTATTAAATGTACTAATAATTCCAGTTATTATATTACCACTTAAAGAGAACACTGTTCCATACTCTTCTTGTGTATATATTTTACTCTCTATTTCATTAATTGCAAATCTGAGGCTTTGATTAGCTTTTTCTATATCTTTTTGTATTATTTTGAATTTTTCTTCGCAAATTGTATGATGGTGCATTACATCATTTCTATAGACTCTGAAAGATTCGATATCGTTTTTTGTCAATCTGCCGATATTTTTATTATTGAAAAACAATTTATCCCATAAAGTTTCTTTTCTTGCTTTTGAAATAATTTTAAGAGCCTGTTCAGTATCTCAGCGCGCACGTCTTTTCGGCAAATTTTGCCGATTGCTGCGTTTAAAAAGGTCACCATACGACAGTATGCTTTCGCTTTTTCGCCTTGAACTCGTCAAAATTATGCTCGAAAATCCGCACACGCTGAGATACTGAACAGGCTCTAATAATATCTTCCTTAGATAATGATCTTAGTTTTTCATCAGATAATTCATCATCTATTACCTGTTCCGCTGTATATTCTAAATATCGTTCAGAGAAAAGATAGCTTATTATTTCGCCGTAGTCTAACCACTCAAATGCTGTTTCAGTTAGCCTGTCATTTCTTACTTGCCCATGTGTTTGTTCTTTGATCTTATCGAGCATTTCTTTTGGAAACGATTTATCAACCCAATCAGCGCCAAATGCTTTAACTGTTATCAGATACATCAATTCTCTTAATCGTCTTTCAAATTTCCCCAATGGTTTCATTAATCTACAACAATATGAGAGACTTGCTTCATCATATGTACAGATTATTAAAAAGTCTTTTTTATGTTCACCAATGCATATAATATCTCTTATACTACTGAGAAGTTTAGCGGATTTTGCTTCACTATAATCGCATGAAATTTTAAGATATATCTTTTCGTTTCTTTCTGAATTCTTGTAATCAACTTTGTAAGAGCTACCGTCATTTGAATCAAAATAAAATCTGTTACTTTTAACGTCTCTAAAGAATTGAGTCAGCATTTCCTT
The DNA here is from genome assembly GCA_009177225.1 of Clostridia bacterium. Taxonomy (GTDB): domain Bacteria; phylum Bacillota; class Clostridia; order Oscillospirales; family Ruminococcaceae; genus Ruminococcus. Next base: position 521 of record WFLZ01000037.1, on the reverse strand, counting down.
GATTTTTGAAGCTAAATCTGTCTTATCAGCTACGTTATTTTTCCATTGAATCAAAAAATCAATTTCCATCATTTACCCTCCGTATTTTTCTGATACATCTTCATCAGCTCTGCCACGCACTCGCTCTATGTAATTTTATAGTCAAAGCTATAAGCTGCCATAACATTAAAATCATTTGCCTTATGAGTCTGCATATTTCAGGCAACATAGTTGCTTCATCTTAATAAAATTACCGATGAATCGACTTTTTATGAGATCGGATTAATTTCTATATAAGTACGAACAAGTATTTCTTAACTTCTATTGTTTATAAAAATCTCTTTTTGTAAAATGCATTAATGCAAACTCCACACCATTTTATATCCATAAGATAAAAACTTATTTTGAGTAGAATAGCTATTCTTATATATAGTCAATCCACTTTACAAACGAACACAAAAGTGATATAATAAAAATATGAGTAAAAGTAAAGATTTAAGAGAAACAGCAGTAGCATATCAAAAAGAAGGACATACATATGA
>WFLZ01000149.1:5708-8177 GCA_009177225.1 Clostridia bacterium | reverse complement strand
CCTATTTCAAAAGACCTGCCGTTGATGATTGAGTCTGAACCTGATATATATATTTCAAAAATACCTGTTTCTTCATCGAAGAAGTATTCGGAAATTGTAGCACTGATTTCAGCGTCGAATGTAAATATAACATCATTTACTTCTTTGTTTAATGATTCAAGGATAAGGTTAAGAGAAGTTATTTTTTCGTCGATGTTTTCGGAAACTAATGTTACGTTGCCTTTTTCGTCAATCTTAACTTTTCTGTCAACCTTGTCAACAGCAACTTCTGTCTTAGTCATGTTTTCTTCAACTGGCTGTGCAACAGTTGTGCTTGTAGTTGTTGTAGTTTCGGGTTTTGCAGTTGTAGATGTAGTAGTTGTTGTAGACGTTGTTATAGGCTTTGCAGATGATGTAGTAGTTGTTGTAGTTGCAGGTTTTGCTGTTGATGATGTAGCAGTTGTAGATGTTGTTGTGGTTTCTGCTGATGTTGTTGATGTAGCAGTTGTAGATGTTGTTGTGGGTGCTTCTGTTGTTGATGTAGTAGTTGTTGTTGTAGTGGTTGTTGTGGTAGTTGTAGTAGTGGTTGTTGAGGTGGTAGTAGTTGTTGTAACAACTTCGCCGTCTGAATCAAATACAGCACTTCCGCTGTCGTCTATAGCAATATTCTCAGCTTCCCGAGTTGTGTTACCCTCTGAGTCCTTTGCAATATATTTTGAACCTGTAATCACACCATCTGCATTTTTTTCAACAGTTGTAACTGCTGTTCCACCGTCTGCTGATGTTACCGTAATAGTTGTTTCTGATGAACCATCTGATTTTTCTATAACAGATTCAGTTTTCTGCCCACCGTCTTCATCAACTGAAACGCTCTTTGTTTCCTTGTTACCGTCTTCATTAAATGTAACTCTTTTCTGAGATGTTACGGCAGAACCTCCGTCGGTTGCTGAATCGCCACCGACTTCGGTATTTGCTGTTGACTGTGTGAGTGCTTCATTTGTTTTTGTTGTTTTGTTCTGTAATGCTTCCATTGCTGCTGCCATTGATTTTTCATCTGATATTACAGCAGCACCGTAATCACTTAAATCAACCGTTTCTTCGCCTTTTTTGGCGTTTATAGTACCTACTAAAAGTTCATATTCGGAATCCTGACCTTTGAAAAGCTGAGGTACATTGGTGAGATATATGGAAATAAATCNTGTTGATTTGNTNTAAGTANATTCAANAATGTGGNTTGNNATTGCATCATTTTTTATAAGTTCAGCACTTTCCAGCTCACTGTTTACATTGATACGGATAGAAAGGGGAGTTGTTCTTGTTCTGAGGGGGCTTGTTTCTGGAATAGACAACTTAACGTTACCGTCTTTATCAACTGATAATGTACATTCTTCATCTGTTGTGCTTTCGTCATTTGTTGTACCTTCTTCAGTTTTCGGAACTTCGCCAGTTCCATTATCTTCGCCAGTTCCATTATCTTCACCAGTTCCATTATCTTCACCAGTTCCATTATCTTCACCAGTGGTTTCCTGAGCTACAGCGGTGAATGAAGTACCTGTTGCTATATTATTAGTAAGTGTGCCACTAACTGCGAGAATGGCAAATACACCTGTTAAAAACTGCTTAATCATAGTTGTTCTCCTTCCATTTTATATATCACTCCGCCTCAGAAGACTCTTTGATAAACGCTGTAGTAGTAGTTGTTGTTGTTGTATCTGTTGTAGTTGTGTCTGTATTTTCAGTATCTGTAGTTGTAGTTGTTGTTTCTGTGGTTGAGGTTGTTGAAGTTGTTGTTTGTGGTTTGTTATTTTCAGAAGTTAACATGATTGTCGGAAGATTTTCCGGTAACGTCTCATAAAGCGAATCGCTTACAAGTCTGTATCCATTGTTTGTCTTTGCATCGCTTACTCTGTAGAGTTCAACACGTACCTTTTCAGGAAGTTCGCCCAGTCTTTCGAGTTCGTCGGGTTCAATCCAGTAAATCCATGTACCGTTAGTAACTTCTGTTATATTACTGCCGTCGGGAACGTCTGCAAGTATTATCTGCTGTGCCTTGACAGCACCGTTTTCATCAAGACCGCCTACAACGTTTCCTTTATTGTCATAAAGCATTACCATGTTGTAAGCAGGGTTGCCCTTGTAAGAGCCTGTGAACATTAACGAGCCTTTTGGAATATATTCGCTTTCATCGGTGCTGTCGTAGTAGTAGTCATCTCCGATAAAGCCGATAACCTTTGTTGTATCATCTTCGGTTGTTCTGAAGTCAACGTTGTCTCCTGTAACTCCGAGAACATCTATTTCAGCAATTGAAATATCCTGATTCTGCTGACCTGTAATAACAAGTTTAATATCAGTTGTGTCGTAAGTTGTAACATACTTTCCGTCGGAGTTTGCAAAGTAAACTGCCTTACTTCCGTTAAATTCGCCCTCTGATACAAGTGTCCAGTCATTTTCTTCGTATACGTAAATCTCGTATGCNNCNNTCTGCNTGAC
>WFLZ01000149.1:0-5702 GCA_009177225.1 Clostridia bacterium | reverse complement strand
CANCTGTATATTTAAGACCTGTAGCTGTAAGTACCTGATTGAATGAAATAGTGATTTCTGCTCTTTCTTTTGTAACTTGAGGTGTGTAGACTGTTTCCAGATTAAAGTCAATAGCTTTTGCTGCTGGATTATCATGTGTCTGTTCACACGGCATTTCATCTGTAGCGTCATGTGCAACTGATTCTGCTGTAAGACCTGAAGTAATGATAGTCCAGTTTGTTTTGTCCATACTGCCGTCGTGTTCGATTTTAACCTGTTCAGTTTCAAATGTTGTGGAACGGTTAAGATACTGGTCAATGAGTGTAACTCTGTAGAATACAGTTCTGTTATTCATTGTAGAAATTGTATCAGTGAAAGTACCTGTTGTTGAGAATCCCACCGGAGTTGCTTCAACTTCACCGCCTGTGATTATGCAACGCTCGATTTCATAGCCGAGTATATCTTCTTTTGCGATACCGGTTGAACTGATAGTAAGGTTAACCTTGTTAGAAGCATCGCCAATTTTGACTGAAATGTTTTCTATAGCGTTTACTTTACATTCTGTACCTAAAACGCTTCCGCTTCCGTTAAGTGCATAAAGTCTTGAATCGTCGTTAGCAAAGTAGATTGCTCTTGTTTCTTTTTCAAACTGTTCTGCGTACTTTATAGTATCTTCATTGGGAGTTTTGCCCCAGTGTTCAAAAAATTCAAGAACGTTTTTATTTGCTGCCGCACAGGCAAGACGCATTAAATTCTGGTCTGAGTTACCATTAAGGGTAAGTTCTATGCCGCCAGGTTTAGGAGCTGCTTTTGTATTTCTTGAGTATGTGTCAACTCTTGCATAGAAGAGATTAGCTAACTGGTCGTTGTAGTTGGAGTATGTTTTGAAGTTCATACCGCTGTCATATGCAAGATGCAGCTGCCAGTACATACCAAGCTGTGTTGCAATATTAGGACAATTTCCTTTTGTGCCTGATGTAACTTTTTTATAAATGTTTTCATACTGGAAACGCATTCCTTCATTTTTATCCTTAGCCTGAGCCAGCTGTGCAAAGTAGTTGTTTGTGATTTCAGCTACCGCATAAGTACCCTGATTTATGCAGTGTCCGATTTCGTGGGCAATACCCCAACCGAAGTAGTTACCGCTTACATATTTGCCGTTTTCATCTGTAACTACTGAGCCACAGCCTGCCATTGCCGAAGATGAACCCCATTCAATGCCTATATGGTTGCCAGATGCGTACATGAAAGCACCTGAGAACATACGCTGATAACGGATATTGAGATGTCCCTTTGGAATCTGATTCAGTTCATCTGTTGCACTTGCGTTCAGACCTTTGTGCTGATAGAAGAGATACATCATATCTTCCATTGCATCAAGTGATTTAAGGAGAGTTTCGGCACGTTCTTCTACTGTACCTTTTCCTGTTCCTGCGAGTATCTGACTTGCAGGGAGTGAATACATCATTGTGTCAAGCATTATGTCGGTTGCACCTAAGATGCAGTTTGTTTCATCAAAGATAGCTTTATCTTTTTGTCCTGAGGTTGCGTGTTTTTCGTTGTGGAGGTCTTCAATAGTGGGAACGTATTCGTCAAGCTTTGTTATATATTCAACTGCTCTGTTCATACGTTCTTCTTTGTCAGTAACTTTATAGAGGTCAAGAGTAGGAATAACCGAACCGCCTGCAACACGTACTGAATATTCTACATTTGAGTTGCTTGCTCCTTTATACTGAATATACAAAGCACCGCCGTTTTCCTGACTTGCCAGTTTACCTTTTGGCATCTTGATTGTATTTGCTCCGACTTTAAGGTCAGCTCCTCCTAAAACAACACCATCTGATTCGGAATGATACTGTGTAACTACAAGACGTAAATCTGTGCCTTCACCTGTTTTCTTTTTGTTGCTTCCTACATAAACTGTTATTTCTTCTTCGTCAGAAAGTGTAATGCCGAGAGGCTGCCATGCGTTGATACCTGAGAATCCACGTCCCGTATCGTTTGTAGTGATACCGTTGTGTACCTTTACTGCTGGACGGAGAGCCTCTGCCTTTAAAATCTTTTCTGCTGTACTAAGTTCATTTAGCAGAGCGTTTGTATTCGGATTGATTTCATTGAACTTATCGGGGGTATTTACTTTTACACGTAAAGCATCAATAGTTTCCTGAGTTACATCATCTTTCAGGACTGTGTGCAAATCGTCAACATACAAATCCATAACTTCGTCCATAAGTTCATCATATTCATAGAAATAAACTTCTGAAACATCAGTACATGAGCCCCAGTAGTCTGAAAGACAAATCTGGAATTTAGATGTTGTTACTGCCTCGGGAAGTGTGAGAATGTAATAACGTCTGCCTTTTGCATCGGTTTTACTTGTGTGTAAATACGAATAACCAGAACCAATGTTATATGCTTTACCATTTGAATCCCACCATCTGCATTTGGAAAACTCTATACCCGATGTTGCTGTAANTACACCGATTGTATTNAATGTATATTCCTNGTCAAAAGTGTAGGTCAAACCATTGTTGCCCGGACCACCCCATCCACCATCGTCTGTGCCTGCTACATAATATGAATCACCATAGCCGTCTACAGTTGCCCATGCAGTAGTGTTATTATCCTTTTCATCTACGTTGCTGTTTACCATATAACCGCCATATCTTCTTACATCAAGGATATGTGAGCTTCCAGGGTATCCTTTTTCGTCACGGTTAATAAGTCTGTATNTCGGCATTTCAGCAAATGANTTNTNAATTGGTGTTGCTGATATGTGACCTGATTCATTACTTGTACCGATTACATTATGAGCTTTTACATAAATTTCGTATTCTACGAGAGTTTTTAATCTCTCTATAACAAAGCTGGTTGATACAATATTTGAAATTACTTCATATTCATCTTCGCTGTCTCTTTCTTTATAGTAAACACTGTATGTCTGAGCGTCTTTCGGTTCTTTCCAGCTAATAAACAATTTTTTATAATCTTCAACAGCTTTTACAGAATCGGGCTTGTCGGGTCTTTTGTTTGCCTGCGGAGTTACTTCAATAGGTGCGCTGTAACCACTGCTCCATGCACCGTTTACTGACTGTACACTTACTTTGTAAGTTTTGTAGTTTTTCAGGTCGTCATCATTAAATCTTGATACTTCATATTTATTTTTATCAGTGAAGTATACTTCTGTTTTTCCGCCGTATTCTACTTTTACTTCATATCCCATGATATTTACACATGGGTCCCATTTTAAGCTGAATTTTTCGCTTCCCGGAACTGCTGTAAGATTTTCGGGTATCTCAACATCAGGTTCAGGAATACGGTTTTCCATGTCGTTGAGGAATTTAACTTCGCTGATTGCTGCGATATTTCCTTTGTTTGCCATAGATGTAACAGTGATTTTAACTTTCTTTACTGCCACCTGTGTGCCAAGATTAAGCTGAATGTTTCCGTTTTTGTCAATCTCTGCTTTTACTTCGCTTTCTTTCAGGAGGTAATGTGTATCTTTCTTTACCGGAACGGGTATGGTCTTTTCTTCGCCGTTTTCATCGATATATGTAACATCAATGTAACCCTCTTCAATTTCCGAACCTGCACCTGTTCCAAGTGTCATACCTTCGATTGCCTGTGAATCATCAACCTTGAATGCGATAGCTACCGGATTGTCTGCTGAAATCGGTTCATTCGGCTTTTCGGGTTCAAGTTTTAATTCACCCTCACCACGAAGCATTTCGTCCGGCATTACACTGCCCTCTGCTAAATATGAATTAGGTAATGAAACATCGTTTTTTCCGATAATAACACATTTTTCAATTGAAGATGTGATTATTTCATTTCTGTATTCATAGCTGTCAACGAAAAGTTCAAGGTCTGCAAGATTTGTTTTTCCGTCATCGTTAAGGTCTGTTTCTTTATTGTCTGGGTGGCTCTCTATGTTATTTATAAGTATTGCTTTGTCTTCTTCATCAATATCGCCGTCACCGTCGACGTCGCCTATGAGCATTGCTCCTATACTGCCTACGCCTTTTTCTGTGTTTTCACCAGTTTTTACTTTTGTAACGCCTGCTGTTATTGAAAGTGATGATAAAGTATTGTTTTCAACGTCAACTTTCTGTGTGTATTCAGCGAATTTATCTGATATTGCTGTGAGAGTGTATTCACCAGCCGGAACATCTTCAAATCTTACTTTTGTTTTATCTATGAGNACGTTTTCAGCTTTCTGTGTCTGAATGAAACCTGNTTTGTTTGAAAGNGTAAATNCAACGTCAACGGCTTTTGTAAGTGTTGANGCGAATGAAATTTCAACTGCACCGATACCTGTTTTTGTGTTCTCAGGAATTTCAAGTTTAANANCTGAATCGCCATTATCATCTGAANGAGTGCCGGTANTCTNATTNGAAANCNCTTCTGCAAANGTTGTGAGTCCGGTGTAACNTGATGTCATTGATAATGCCATTAAAAAAGCAATTTTTTNCTTTAAATTTCTATTTGTACCTTTCATAATCATAATCCTTTCTGACTCCAGCAGTCAATTTTATATATTTCAATCTGTGGAATACTTAAAATTTTATTACAATTCCGAATCCCTTAACGGTTTCTTCCGTGTGATTTATTATGTTTATATTATACTCCTTTTACAGAAAAACTACACCCCATTTTTCAGACAAAAAACCGTATTTTTCCGATATTTTAAAATTAAATACGTTAAAAATAATTCCCGTGCAAATACCTCAATACACCATAACTCCTCTAATTCCTACATTAGATTTCTTGCGAAAATAAAGAAGATATGATATAATAAAAGTATGATGAAATATGAAATCATAAAAGAATATGATGAGAAACAGTTCCGAAGAATCACAGGAGTAAAGAGAGCCACATTCAATAANATGATAGAAATACTGANGAAAAGCTATGCAGAAAANCACAGAAGGAGAGNAAGAAAATCAAAGCTGAGCATAGAAGNGCAATTGCTTGCGGCACTGGAATACTGGCGTGAATACCGGACATATGCACATATTGCGGCAAGCTATGGAATCGCAGAGAGTAATATTTACAGAAGCATTAAATGGATAGAAGACACATTTATAAAAGACGGGACATTTTCTCTGCTAGGAAAGAAAGAGCTGCTGAAAAGTGATGCAGCATATGAAGTCATTCTGATTGATGCAACAGAAACTCCGGTGGAACGCCCTCAAAAAAACAAAGAAAATGGTATTCCGAGAAGAAAAAAAGACATACACTGAAAACACAGCTTGTGGCGGATAAAAAGACAATGAAAACTGTCTGTCTGAGCTTCTGCAACGGGAAAAAGCACGATTTCAGGCTGTTTAGTATTACAGTTGTAAAAAGCATGATTTCCAATGACAGACAGAAGCCATCAATTGATGCTTAGATTTCCATTTTATATATTGAATTCGCAAAAGGAAATCAGAAGTTGTTGCATATACGAAATCGGCTATAATGCGTCGTATTTCCGTTTTGCTTATTAANGTNNGNNCNANAGAAAAAATCAGTCAAGCAGACCTAAAAAGCCCTCCTGCATATTAGAAGCGGAACAGACAGAGGGCTTTTTACAGCAATTCCATTATAGACAAATCAATAAAGATACAATATAATAGGTAGTAGAGGTGATAAAAATGATACCAGTAGAGGTAAGAAAAATAATAGTAGAAAGCAGAATAAAAGGAATATCAGCAGAAGAAATCAGAAAAGTGACAGGAGTA
>WFLZ01000258.1 GCA_009177225.1 Clostridia bacterium | reverse complement strand
AGTGAAAAGTCCAAATAAATGGATAGATAATGTGATTATAATAATAACATAACAACAAAAGTTGAGGCAAAAGAGTTATATATTAAATAAAAAACAAAAGCAAGATGAGCATTATAGAATGTCAGCAGAAATTCAGCAAGAGAATAAATATCGTTTAAAGAGGCAAACTACTTCTTTTACCGTTCATCTATTTTATAGTCGCAAGACATTATTGAAGTGGAGAAAAGATCGAAATATCAGTGCTTTCTCCTTTTTCATTTTCCTTCCAAATCGGCTTGGTCTTTTATTCTGAAAAAATCTGCTTACACAGTGTTGCTAATTAAGCACTCAAATTACGTATTTACGTTGAATTGATCACGATATCGAATCAATTTTGGATTTTGAAATAGTAAACTTAGCATACGAAAACTGAATAAGACTTCTGAAAAAAAGAGGGAGATTCCTTGCATACAAGCATGAGAATCTCCCTTTACTTATCAGTATAATTATCGGTAGGTACTGCGTGAGTTTGATGTTACTATTTAGAACGGGGATGGTGATAGCAAAATTGCTATGTCCGAGCCACTCCTGAATTGCTTTCATCGGAATATCGTTCGCAAGTAAAAGACTTGCACACGAATGACGGAGATCATGGAAACGCAGATGCTTCATTCCGTTTTTGGTAACAACATAGTGAAAGTGCTGCGTGACATAGTTAGGAGTTATCATTTTACCGAGATTATCACGGCAGATAAATCCGTCAAACTCCTTGTTATAGCTCTTACCACAAGTTTTTTTGAACTGAGTTTCCATCTTCTTTTTTTCAAGCAGCAGTTCCTCAATGTGAGGTATCAGCGGAAGTGTTCTTCTTGTGGAATTGGTTTTCAGCCTTGTCTCCACATAGAGCTTCATTTTGCCCTCGTCATCATAATCACTCACAATTTTACGCTGAATGGTTATAGTCTTATTTTTAAAGTCAATTGCGTCCCACCTCAGACCAAGTATCTCACATCTCCTCAAACCGTAGTAAGCCGCGATGTGAACAACAAGTTCGAGCTTGTCTCCCTTAAACACCTCAAAAAGTTCGTTCAGTTCATCAGAATTATAGAAAGTCGCTTCATGTCTGTCGGCTCTCGGAACAACTAACTTATCCATAGGGTGCTTCGGAATCAGCTCCATTTTTACAGCGTGAGCAAATGCAGAGTGCAATGCAAGATAATACTGTTTTGCAGAACTGCCTTTTACTCCTTTATCGAGCTTGTAGTTGAGATAATTCTGAATGTGATTGTGATTGACTGCCCCAAGGGTTAAGCCTGGATAATTCTTATTGATGTATTCCAAATATCTGTCTGCTGTCCTGCGATAGCAAAGATGTGTTGTACGAGCCACATTTGGTTTGATATATGCAAGCCAGTCGGAAAAGAATTCGCCAAGCGGCTGTTGGGATATATTCGAATCGCTGAGAACAGCATAGGGAGCTTTCTTATCGTGAATAATAACCTCGCCCTCAGCAATGCTCTTTTCAAACTCCTCTACAATATTCTCCACCTTTTCTTTCAGAGCTTTCTTCGTACATTTCTCAGGCAGTTCGGTGTTTATCCACTTACGCTTACGTTTGCCCTCTCTGTCATTAAAGTCAAAGACAACATAGTTCTTGCCGTTTTTCACGGCAGTGATATATTTATAGTTATTCTACTTATAAACGAAACCACGAGGACATAGAAAAGCATAGTGAATGGAATCGTTTAAAGATAAGTGATAACGCAGAAATGCTTTTATTCTACGTTTTAAAACGTACCAGTATTTTTCAATAGGATTCAGTTCAGGAGAATA
>WFLZ01000132.1 GCA_009177225.1 Clostridia bacterium | reverse complement strand
GTTAAAAGGGTTGAAAACGATAAGGAAAAGACGGGCTGAAAATCAGCGAATTACAGACAAATTTCAAGTTTTTCTGAAAATGGTATACAAAAAAAGGTCAAATCACATTTAGTTAAAAAAACAGGCATATTTTCAAATATAGAAATATGCCTGTTTTTCTATTTTTTTACTGGTGGAGCATAGGGGATTCGAACCCCTGACTTCCACACTGCCAGTGTGACACGCTCCCAGCTGCGTTAATGCCCCATAAATATATAATATCATATAAGTAATAAAAAGTCAATACCTTATTTTAACTTTTTTTCGCTTGACATATTATATATATAATGTTATAATGAATTTAGTGGATTTCCCTGAAATATATTCTGAAAAGGAGATTTTATTATGCGGATTTTAAAAAGAATGACAGCTTTTATTTTCGTTCTTGTAAGTATGGCATCAATTAATGGCTGTTCAGGAGTGTTTACGGAAGAAACTGTTGATTTCTATAACTACTGGAAAGAAAGATATGTTGTAAAGGACAAGTATGCTGACGATGAACAGTATTATGTATGGTACAGTGATGAAGCGTATTCCGATGATAATACAGGTATAGAAGTTACTGTTTCGGAGGCTCACGGCTATGGTATGCTTATTACTGCAAGTATGGGTGATTCTGACACATATGCAAAGGATATTTTTGACGGAATGTACCGTTATTACAGGTCACATCTTAGCGAAATAGGTCCTAACCTCATGGCATGGCAACAGGAGGACAACGGAGAAGCTATAGTAAATGTTTCAGGAGCGGATTCCGCAACAGACGGCGACATGGATATTGCATACGCTCTGCTTATAGCGGACAAAGTGTGGGGCAGTGACGAGGGAATTGACTATAAACAGTCAGCCATTGACATTATAAACGATATAATGGAATACGAAGTCAATAAGACAGACTGGACTCTTCAGCTTGGTGACTGGGTATACTTTACAGAAGAAGGCGATACAGAATATTCGGCAACAAGAACATCTGACTTTATAATGCAGTATATGCCGGCTTTTGCAGAAGCCACAGGTGACGACCGCTGGCTGAATGTTTATGACAGTACATACAGTATTATTAATAGCATAGTTGATGAATATAATACGGGAATACTCCCCGACTTCCTTATAAAGGACAGTGAAACAGGAAAATTCATTCCGTCGCCTCCGAACTTCCTCGAAAGTGAATATGACGGCTACTACTATTATAATAGTTGCCGTACACCGTGGCGTATAGGCATGGACTATCTTATCAATGGAAATGAAGACGCTAAAAAGTTTGCTGATACTATAACGTCGTTTATTTCAGAAGCAACAAACGGTGACCCGTCCGAAATCAAAGCCGGTTATAAGCTTGACGGCACACCTATTGAAGATTACGACGATTTATGTTTTACTGCACCTTTTATGATTGCTGCTAAATGTGGTGATAATACGGAATGGCATGACGCTGTGCGTGATACTGTTCTGAACTATGGCGACGACGTTTATTTCGGTGATACAATAAAAATGCTGTGCCTTATAGTTGACGACGATGGCTGGTGGGTTTTTCCGTATATTAAAGGCGATGTAAATTCAAATGGAGAATTTAGCATAGGAGACGTTGTTTTAATGCAGAAGTATATTCTCGGCACGGAATCTTTGGAAGACATTAAAGCAGGAGATGTAAACGGTGATGGGTCTACAGACGTTTTTGACCTTTGTCTTATGAAAAATATGATAATTTCACAGTTATAGTAAAATCACACTCTTTCTGTTATAAAAATATGGAAAGAGTGTATTNTTNTATNGACAAATTCAAAAATNAGTGTTATAATATAATCNTAATTTTTTTNAAAANAGAGGTGACTTCTTATGAATTTTGACAGAGTGATAGCCGTGCGAAACACAAAGACAATCTACCGTGACGGCGATAAGTGCATAAAGGTATTCAATCAGGATTACACAAGTGCGGACGTACTGAACGAGGCTTTTAATCAGGCTATGGCATCAGAATCAGGACTTAGCGTGCCGAAAGTAAAGGAAGTTTCTGAAAATGACGGCAGGTGGTCTATAACTTCTGAGTATATTATCGGAAAATCTCTTGCACAGCTTATGGACGAATTTCCCGACAAAACGGAAGAATATCTGAATCTGTTTGTTGACTTGCAGCTGAAAGTACATTCAAAAAGCTGTCCTACCCTTAAACGTCTCAGAGACCAGATGAACCGCAAAATTAAAAATTCCGGACTTAATGCTACAGACCGGTTTGCACTTCATACAAGAATTGATTCCATGCCGAAACACAATAAATTACTGCATGGAGATTTCAATCCGTCAAATATAATAATTTCCCAGTCGGGAATACCTTATATTATAGACTGGTCGCACGCTGTTCAGGGGAATGCTTCGTCTGACGCAGCTATTACTTATCTTACATTCATGCTGAGCGGGGACAGCTATACCGCAAACCGATATATTGAGATGTTCTGTGAAAAAAGTGGAACTGCACCGGATTACGTAAATAAATGGTTTCCTATAGCAGCTACAGCAATGTCTGCCAAAAGTAATGAGGAGGAGAAAAAGTTTCTTCTTGAATTTGCAGAAAAATCCATAAACGGCAAGAGGTAGTTTTTTATTTTTGAGGTGACATATGAGAAAATTTGATACAAAAGTACAGTATCTTAAATATAAAGTACTTAAAGAGGTTGCAAAACAGGCGTGGAATGACACACTGCTTGAAAATCTTATTAATATTCCGAAAATTATAGTTTCCGGAAAAACTCCTACAATGCGTTGCTGTGTTTATAAGGAAAGAGCTATTTTAGGGGAAATGGTAAGGCTTGCGATAGGTGGTGACAAGGAAAATCCCAATATTATTGAAGTGATTGACATTGCCTGTGATGAATGTCCGGCAGCGGGTTATGAGATAACGGATTTATGCAGAGGCTGTCTTGCACACCGCTGTGAGGAAGTTTGTCCGAGGGGTGCTATTGCATATGACCACAATCATACGGGATATATTGACAAGGAAAAATGTATTGAGTGTGGAAAATGTGCGGCTGTCTGTCCTTATTCAGCAATTGTCAATAGAAAACGTCCGTGTCAGAATGCCTGCAAAATCAAAGCCATATATATTAATGATGAGAACGCCGCTTCAATTGACAATGACAAGTGTATAGAATGCGGAGCGTGTGTTTATCAGTGTCCGTTCGGTGCTATCATGGATAAATCATATATTCTTGATGTTATTGATATGCTTAAAAAAGGCGAAAGCGGAAAGAATTTCAAAGTCTATGCAGTAGTTGCACCGTCAGTTTCAAGTCAGTTTTCCTATGCGAAACTCGGTCAGGTGGTAAGCGGGCTGAAAAAGCTTGGTTTTCATACTGTAGTTGAGGCGGCACTCGGTGCTGATATGGTTGCGGACGCTGAATCACGGGAACTTGCTGAAAAAGGTTTCCTGACAAGTTCGTGCTGTCCGGCTTTTGTAAAATATATAAAATCCGCTTTTCCTGAAATGACAGAACATATTTCGCACACTCTTTCTCCAGTGGCAATGATTGCAAAGTACATCAGGGAAAACCACAAAAATTCAAAAATCGTATTTATAGGACCTTGTACAGCTAAAAAATCAGAAATTCAGCTTGAAACGGTAAAGCCTTATATTGATTCTGCCATGACTTTTGAGGAACTTCAGGCTTTGTTTGACAGCAAGGACATTGATATAACTACGCTTGATGAAGATGTTCTGAATAATGCGTCTTATTACGGAAGAATTTTTGCACGCAGCGGTGGACTTTCCACGGCTGTTGAACAGGGTCTCAAAGAAAACGGCATTGAGGATTTCAAACTTGAAGCGTGTATCTGTGACGGAATAGAAGAATGCAGGACGGCTCTCATCAAAGCAAAACGAAATGTTCTCAAAGCTAATTTCATTGAGGGTATGGCNTGTAAAGGTGGTTGTATAGGCGGTGNAGGCTGTCTTANTCACGGNGAAAAGAACAAGGCANAGGTCGATAAATNCGGCAGTGAAGCNANTGAAAAAACTATANNCGATGCCATATNAATCCTGAAATAATTTACATTNATTATATGNCTNAATGAGTATATTTCTNATTTCNTCATGACTAATGATGTCAGATGATTTTNTTTCAACATTTACAACCGGATATAATATTCCGNTTGATATTAAAAAAGGCAGGCTGATAATTTTATGTTATTAAAAAAATATAAAATTTTTAATATTGTTATATGTATAATTACTGTTGTGTCACTCTTTTCTTTGATTATACCACCACAGAAAAGTCATGCGGACAGTAATAATAAATCGCTTACACTTGTGTGCGTCAGTGGTGATGTTATTCTTGAGGGTATGCAGTGGAAATTATACAAGGTCGGCGAACGTAGTGACACAGAACAGGCTTTTATAAAGACAGGTGAATTTGCAGGATTTCAGGTTAATATGCGTAATCTGACTGTGGAAAACGTAAGTGAAGCTGCTCAGTCTTTTCAGAGTTATGCTATTGCAAACCGGATTGCTCCTGTAGGACAGGGGGAGACAGACCAGAACGGAGAAATTGAATTTTCCGGTCTTGATGCAGGTCTTTATCTTATAACAGGAAAACTTCTTAAAACCGACAGTTACTATTATGTGCCTGCTACAGCACTTGTCGAATTGAGAGAAGATGACACGAATATTAGATATAATGCGTATGAATTTACATATCAGGTAATGAGTGCTGAGTCGAGGTCATATACAGTAATGAAAAAATGGCTAAATGATGACAATATGATTGACCGTCCTACAGAAATTACTGTTGACATTTATAAAGATGAAGAACTTTATGACACGGTTGCTCTCAATGATTCAAACGGCTGGAAGTACAGATGGACTGACGACGAAGGTGCTTCTTCATGGCTTGTAATGGAAAGAGATATCCCTGTACATTATGAAATGAAAATAACTTATGATGAATTACGTTATATCATTGAAAACACTTATTTTGAGGACGCTGGTATTATAACAAATGATACTGATACAGAGGTTGAAAATGATACAGAAGCAACAACGACAGTTTCCGGTTCTGTTGCTGACGGTTCGGCAACAAAAACAGATACAACAACTACAGTTTCCGGTTCGCTTGCTAAAGGTTCAGCAACAATAACCGGTAAAGCAACTACGGTGTCCGGTACTGTCGGTGACGGCTCGGCTACAAAAATCGGTACAGGTTCTTCTTTACAGTCAAACGGAAATACAACAACTGCTCCGTCAGACATCAATAACGACAGTGAAAGCGGAGGAAAACTTCAGCGAAACAAACAACTTTGGTGGGTTGTTATATTGATTTCAATCGGTGGAGTTGTTCTGATTGCAGTAGGTACAATAAGAGCAAGAAAAAAATCAGATAACTAAATTTTCCTGAAAGGGAAAGTAACTTGAAGATTCAGAAATAAACCGCAGTCAAGCTGACTGCGGTCTTTTTGTTATATTTTTACCATAAGTGCAACCGCATGAACTGCGATTCCGAGTTTTTCCCCCGTAAAACCAAGTTTTTCTTCTGTGGTTGCCTTGACGCTTATCTGTGAAACGTCGCATTCACAGACTTTGGCGATATTCTCACGCATAGAAACTATGTAGGGGGCAAGTTTCGGAGACTGTGCAATAACAGTAGCATCTATATTTCCGACCGTGTAGCCGTTTTCCCTGACTGTCCGGCAGACTTCACGCATAAGCTCCATGCTGTCAGCACCTTTGAATTTTTCGTCCGTATCGGGAAAAAGATGACCTATATCACCCAATGCCAATGCACCCAGCATAGCGTCCATTACTGCGTGTGCAAGAACGTCTGCATCTGAATGACCGAGCAGACCTTTTTCATGTGGAATTTCGACACCGCCAAGAATAAATTTTCTGTTGTCTGTAAGTCGGTGAACGTCGTAACCGTGACCAATTCTGAACATTTCAAAAACTCCTTGTTAAATATTTTTTTGTTTGAGCAGGATTTCTGCAATAGAGATGTCCTCCGGAGTAGTGATTTTAATATTAGTGTAATCTCCGGTAGTCATGCAGACTTTTCCGCCGATTGCCTCGACAAGCTGACAGTCGTCCGTGAAGTCAAGATTATGTTCAAGAGCGAAGTCGATTCCCTCAAAGTAGAGATTTCGCTTGAAAACCTGCGGTGTCTGTGTAATGTAGAGGAATTTTCTCGGCGGAGTATCTGTGATAAGACCGTCCTCGACCATTTTTATGGTATCTTTTACCGGAACGCCTAAAGTTGCACCACCGAAAACAGAAGCGTCTTTTATAGTTTTTTCTATGTGTTCAGGTTTTACAAGAGGTCTCGCACCGTCGTGAACTGCGATAAGTTCAGAGTCTTTTGAAATGCACTTCACGCCGTTTATAACGCTTTCCTGCCGTGTAGAACCTCCTGCGGTACACTGTTTAAGCTTTGTTATACCTGATTTTTCGGCTTCTGCCTGTATTTCCGGAATGTCGTTCTCACTGGCAACTATTATTATTTCACTGACACTTTCACACTGTTCAAACGCCTGCATTGTAACACCGATAACAAGACGTTCACCCAGTGGCATTAGAATTTTATTCACACCGCCCATTCTTGTGGAATTTCCGGCACATACTATTATAACTGATGTATTCATTTTTTCCCTCCCAGAGTGATATATAAATTATTATAATATAATCAAAGTATTGTGTCAATATAAATAAAAGTTTTTGTGAAAAAACGTGAAAGGCAATATATGGCATTCTATCACATTTATTCACAGTTTTGTCAGCAAGGTGAAAAAATACACACAGAATATTCTTCATAATAATATCTTAAAAGCAAATTTATTTCACACAGGTCAGATATAATATAATCACAATAAAACATAAGGAAAAGGAACGTGATTTTATCATGAATGAATATAATAATATAAATCTCGACGACAACTCTCAGAAGCCCAGAAAACACGTATTCCGCAAAGCAGCAGCTTTTCTCATGGCTATGGTGATTGTTTCCGGCGGTTCGATAGCAGTTTACCGTCAGTTTGCAGAGAATACAGACAGCATAAATTCTTCTTTTGAAGAACGTTCGGACAACGACAAAAAAACGTCGTCATCTCTTACGGCTAAGGGAGTAAGCTTTATTGAAAAAGCTGAATCTGACGGTGCAGAACTTACCACAGAAGAAATTGTACAGAAACTTTTGCCGTCAGTGGTTGGCATAGAATCGCAGTTTACTGTTACGTCAATGAACAACGGTTATTATTACGGTTTCGGAAGTATGCCGTCTGCTTCCAGTGCTACCGGAACAGGTACAGGCGTTGTTATCACTGATGACGGTTATATTGTCACAAATGCTCATGTCATATATGACAGTGAATACGGTGCAGGTCTTGCGGACGATATTAAAGTACATATGAACGACGATAACAGTTATGATGCGGAAGTTGTTGGCTATGATACAGACTGTGACCTCGCTGTTCTTAAAATAAAGGCTGACGGACTTACTCCGGCAGAGTTCGGCGACAGTGATGGTCTTATGCTGGGTGAATCGGTTGTAGCAATCGGAAATCCTCTCGGCTTTGACCTTATGAATACAGTTACAAGCGGTATTGTATCGGGTCTTAACAGAAATATTACCATAAATGACAAGGCAATGAATCTCATTCAGACTGATACCGCCATAAATTCCGGCAATTCCGGTGGACCTCTTATTAATAAAAAAGGTCAGGTTATCGGTATAAATTCTTCAAAGATGTCGTCAAGCTATGGCTCGGCAAGTATAGAGGGAATCGGCTTTGCTATTCCGTCAAACGAAGCTTCACAGATTATTGATGACTTAATGGAATATGGATATGTTACTGGCAAGCCACAGCTTGGTATAAGCTGTCAGAATGTAACAGATACAATTTCACAGATGTATAATATACCAGTGGGAATTTATGTTACAGAGGTATCAAGAAACAGTGCTGCCGACAAGGCTGGTTTGCAGTCGGGTGACGTTATAATTGCCGTTGACGACACAGAAGTTTCGACTTCCGAAGAACTCAATGCACAGAAAAATAAACATTCCGCAGGTGACACTATTGAAATTACCTATGTAAGAAGCGGAAAGGAAAAAACTGCGGAAGTAGTTCTTGATGAAGTAAAACAGGATAATTAATTGTTTTTTCCGTATCAGAAAGACCGTTATTTAATTAATGGTCTTTCTTTTTTTGGAAAAGAATATCATTTTTAATAATCTTGAAAAATATTTTGAAAAAAATTTGTCGTTCTTGACTAATTGTCGGTTATGTGATATAATAAGTTTACGAATCTTATTTTAAGAATCGGAAAAATTTTTAAGGACGTGATTTTTTTATGTCATCAAAACTTGTTTCCTCACCTAAGAATAATTTGTGTAATGTAGGGCAGATATCTGTTATGTCTAAATTTTACATGAAACTACCTGAAGAAGTAATTGACTTTGCATTAAATCAACTCAGTAGGGACGTGAAACGAAAAGTAAAACGGGAAAAACGAACCGAAGGAAAAATATTAATGGCTCTTAATATGTCTGCAAGTAAATTTGCAGACGCTATTTATAATTATCAGAAAAGTGGCATGATATTTTCGGAAGATACGGAGTATGAACAGATTTTAGCGTCATATGATTCTGAAAACTGTATTATAAATACTGTTCTTGTACTGAAAAAATGCTGTGACGGAACTTTTGACCAGAGAATTGCAGCTGATTTTATAAAGTCGGACGAGTTCAAAAAAACGATTGCCGGAAATTATGATAATTATGATGAAGAAAGTGATGAACTAGACAGCGAAGAAGATAATGAAACCGAAACGGAAACAGAACCCTTAACCGTTCAGGAAATACCGGATATTCCGGAAAATTCTGTGATTACCGAAGTGAAAACCGAAGTAAAAAATGAACCGCCGGTATTGCCTGAAAAAACAGAAAGTTCTGCAAAAAAGAAAAAGGCAAAAGATAAAACAATTGTTTATTATATAGGAAATATTGAAATAAGAGGTACTTTTTATAATTTCAGACCACAGTATACGCTTGAAGTAAGTACTTCCGGAAAAAAGCTTGTTGAAATGTATCAGCTTCCCGAAAAATTCCCGAAATTCGGCTCTATAAATCTTTCGTATGTCGGAAATAAAAGCTCTCAGGAAGTTCTTGACAATCTTGACCTCAATCTTATTTATGCAATTAACTGTGCTGATATACTTGAAGAAAATATCAATATGAAAAACGGCGAACTGAATGAAGTAAATATTAAAATTGACTTGCAGAAAGAATTTGACAGCAAGCGTAATTCTACAACGTTTTTTAAAAAAATCAGCGAACTGCGTATTTTCAGAATAGTAAGACCGGACGATTTTATTCCAGACAGGGTGCTTTTCAGAGACGAAATTGAAATAAGTGATGATTTTTCAAAAGGTGAGCTTGTACTTCTGCACCGTCAGAAAGACAGTTTCAGTTCGTCAGACGAGGACGATATTTCAGGACCTTACAGAGTTGACAAAAGGGACGGAAAGACGTTTATCCGACCAAAAGTTGCCGAAGAACGTTATCTGCTCAACTGCTATGATGCAGACAGGATTTCTTTCGGTGTGATTGAAATTCAGGAGTTCGGCAGTGAACCGACAGGAACAAGTTTTGCGGTTATAACAGACAGTTCAAATTATAAAAAAGATATTATTTCAGATGATATTCTTATAAGGAGTATGCTTTCAGATACTTCAAACAACTTTTTTAATATTATAAAAGGAGAATTTGAAGATTTTCTTCGTGTGTGTAGTGTTTCGCCGTTCCTTTCCGGAAATCTGCCTGACGAAATGAAATCAAAAAGGATTGCAAAGATAAGGAAATTATTTTCCAGCGTAAGCAGTTACACCGAAGAACAGAAACAGATTGTAAAACTGCTTCTTAATGGTTACAGCAGTGACAGTGAAATAAAAGAACTTCTTTCCGAGACAATAAAGTCAAGCAGTGAATTTCAGAATTTGCATAAAGAACTTGAAGAAAAGGTAAATAATTTCATGGCATCTCAGGCTGAAAAGGAGATTTCAGCAAGTTTCAAAAAAAGTGCAGAGACAAATGAAAAAAATGCTGAAATTGAAACTCTTGAAAAAAAGATTTCAGCACTTAAAGAACAATACAGCAATATTGTTTCATATGACAATATTGCTCAGGAAATCAGAAATCAACAGAATATCATGAAATTTCTTTCAAAGGAAAATTCAAAGCTGGAGCAGATGAATGAAGAACTCAAAGGTAAAATCAAAAATACCATTCAGGAGAAAGCAAATGATGTCGGAATAGCTTTTGACCCGTATATTTCAAATGCCATGCTTGAAGCCGCAGGAGAGTGGAACAGAAAGCAGGAATCTGAAAATTATGTGAAAGCCGCTGAATATACAGTCAAAAAAGCTGTAAAATGCAATCATAAAAATATAAAGGAACTCTGTAATTACCTTGTAAGTTATGTGAAGCAGTACAGGAATTACAATACAAACGACATTCTTAATATGTACATCTGTATGACGCAGGGATTTCTTACCGTATTTTCAGGACTTCCCGGAACAGGAAAAACTTCCATATGCAATATTATAGGTGGAAGTCTGGGACTTACTGCTTTCGGAGAAGAAAACAGTCTGCCGGATATTAATTGCAGTCGTTTTGTACCTGTTTCGGTGGAAAAAGGCTGGTCATCAAAAAGGGATTTAATAGGTTATTACAATCCGCTCACACAGAAATACGACAAGAGCAACCGCAGGCTTTATGATTCGCTTATGATANTTAATGAAGAANGGGACAAANCGGNATNTNCTTATNTTNTTCNGCTTGACGAGNCAAATTTAAGNCCGATNGNATATTACNGNGNAGATTTCATGCAGGTNGCCGACAAATCTGACAACAGTGATTCATATATTAATATTGGTCTTGAAAATGATATCTATATTCCTGATACACTCCGTTTTGTCGCAACCATAAACAATGACCAGACTACAGNAACACTTTCCCCGAGACTTCTTGACCGTGCATGGATTATCNAACTTNCTGATGCTGAAATCAAGGAGGAAACCGTTCCGCNGTCGGAATTTATACTGNGGGACGACCTTGTTTCAGCTTTCGACGCAGGTGCAGACAGTCATATAAGATTTGANCTTCTTCTCAAGCAGNTATTCAATCTTTTCAGAACNTNCGGCATGGCTGTAAGTCCGAGAATACAGCTCAGCATACGNCGTTATATATGTGCTNCTCAGGACNTNATGGAAAGCGTTGGCGGTGTTGAGGCAGACTANATTGCACTTGACTATGCCGTTATGCAGAAACTTCTTCCGAAAATCAACGGTCACATAAAAACATATAAGAATTTTTTTGACGAATTTCTTGATATCTGTACAAGCAATAATCTTGGAATGACAAAGAATGCTGTTGAGGAAATGCAGAAAAATTCGTCAAGAAATATGGGATACTGTCAGTATCTTTCTTGACGGCAGGAGTATATTTTATGAAATTATTATTGGAATCATCAAGGCACGGAAGTATTGAAATACCGATGTATGCAGAGGAATATTTTCAGGAAACAGATAATCCGCTTCTGAGCAGTATATATATATACAATGATGATAAATATACATTTTCCGTGCCGGATAATCAGGAGTATGTTTCTGAATTTTATATAAATGATGAAACAGCGGAAATAAAACGGGGTTCAGGACACAGAAATTCATATTGTTTCAGCGAGGAAAACGAAAAACCCTTTTTGCAGTGTTTCGGTGTGGTTCAGATAAAAGTCATAATTTCGGGCAAAGCGTATTTTTCGGACAGTATTTCAATAATGGTGACTGACAACAGTCTTAACAGAAATGTTATGCAGATGATTGACTACATATACGAAAAGGGAGAAGAATATCTTTATGAAAATTATATGATTTCCGACGTTATCGGAAAAAAGGGTAATATTACAATGGAAACAAAGTTCAGGCTTCTTGACGAAATTATAGAAGTGTATGAACAGTTTTATCCGTATTTCAGAGACTCACCGAAAACAAATCTTGTATCTGAGGAGTCTGTGGGCGAATTTCACAGGCTTAATTCTGTTTCTTCAAAGACAATACAGTATATTGCATCTCACCCTGAAGAACTCTACGGCGTTGACTATAATACCGGAATAACTTACAGCAAGAGACATTTTCAGCCGAGAAACACCCTTATTTCAAGTACTGTATATACACGTAATATATACGAAAACCGTGTTATGACCGGNNTTATATCAACTGTAATTTCCGGTCTTGANCAGNCAAAAGAAGATATAGAAAAAGCTCCNACTTACNGTAATGTTGTAAGAAAAGACAAGTACATTGAATCAAAAATATATATATACCGTTTANGCAAANAATCGGNCAATGNATATATTANAAANNNTGNCAGATATATNGAACAGTTTCAGATGCTTTACTTTGACTACAAAAAAATACTGGACGCAGATGATATATATATAGACTATCCTCCGGAATATACTGATACTTTCCGTCTGGTTATGCCGTACAGGGCAGTTTATTCCAAGATATGCGAATGGTTTCATTATGGCNGACATGATTTTTCAAAGAATCAGCTTATGCTCAGTTTTATTTCGACAAGCAAGATTTATGAATATTACTGCCTTATAAAACTTCTTGTTACTATTCATGAGGAAATGAACTGTGTCCTTCTTGAAGAAAAGACCATGAGGTTTCCGTATGCCGAAACAAAACTTTATTCAAACACACGCTATAATAATACGTTTGTTTTCTGTAATGATGACGGATATGAAATAACGGTCTATTTTCAGCCGGTAATATACGGTAAAATTTCGACTCCCAGACCTAATAATATCATGCTTTACAGAAACAGATATGCAAGTATAGGAAGCTGTTCGGGCAATACCTATACGCCGGATTATCTGCTTAAAGTCAGTAGGAACGGTGCTTCAAAGTATGTCATTATAGACGCTAAATTCAGTTACGCACAGACCGTGGAAAACGACAGGCTCATTGAACTGGTTTATAAATACCTCTTTTCGATAAGTACCCTTGAAGAATGTGATTCCCTTGAGGGAATGGCAATTCTCTGCGGAAAAGAAGCAGGAAACAATAGAATTTCAAATCTTCATGACGTTTCGGAAAGTATGAACAAGCGTGTATCACCTTTTTCCTATATCGTTAATCTTTCGGGAACTGATACAAATGACAACAGTGTTATAAAAGATATACTTTTACAGTTGCTTGAACAATAAAAAGCGTAAAATTTTTTTCGTATATGCTTGACAAAAATATAAAAAATGTGTTATACTGTAATCAATTTAATTTCATTTATTTTTAGTTTAGAGGAATAAAAAATGAGTAAAAACAATCCAAATCAGTTGAAAAATAAAATATCGTTCAATTCTCCGGTTATACTGGGATTTACGGCGATATGTTTTGTTTCATTTCTGCTTAGTGTACTTACACACGGCATAAGCAATCATATTGTTTTCAGCGTTTACCGTTCGTCACTGCTGAATCCGCTGACGTATATCAGATTTTTCGGTCATGTTTTCGGTCACGCTTCATGGAGTCACTTTATGAACAATATAATGTATATTCTAATTATAGGACCTCTGCTTGAAGAAAAGTACGGCAAGGCTGATATGATTATGATTATAGCAGTCACCGCACTTGTCACCGGACTTATAAATTTTATATTTTTCCCTCATATCCAGCTTTTAGGAGCGAGCGGAATCGTCTTTGCGTTTATTCTTCTTTCTTCTTTCACAAGTTTTCAGAATGGCAAAATTCCCGTTACTTTCATACTTGTTGCTGTCATATATATCGGACAGCAGATTTACAACGGTGTATTTGAGAAAAACAATATTTCTGAATTGACGCATATAATCGGCGGAGTTGTTGGTTCAGCCTTTGGTTTCGCCGAAAATAAAATCAAGAGGTGATATGAAAATTGTTTCAGCATATTAAGCTTAATTCTCTTGATGACTATTTTTTGAATTTAAGTCAGAGAAAAGGAAATAATGTATTCTTTTACAGAATAAATTCCTACAGCGACAGCATAAGAGAATTTCTTTGCAGATATTATGAAGAAGCAAGAAAAAACGGCGTTATAATTGACGGTCGTATTCCGAATGCCGACCAGAATAATCTTTCATATTATTATGAAACAATGGGCGACAGTTTCAGCATGAACAAACAGTTTTTCATGTTAAGTCTTAAAAAATGGCTTCCGAGAATGAACGACACTCAGAGAATTGCGGTGGCAGGTTCTGTCTATGATACACTTTCACATCTTGCATCACAGGGCAAGAATGAAAATATCCTGAAAAATGCTTACATTAAATTCATGTGCTGGCTTTATTACAGGTTCGGGAGTATCACAAACAGACTCGGTGAAAACAATATTCCCAAAATATTATATAATGGTACTATAAATATTTATGAACTTATGCTTGTTTCGATACTTTCAAAAGCAGGGTGCGACGTTGTTCTTGTGCAGACTGCCGGTGACAGCGGTTATATTAAAGTTGACCCTACATCAGAACTTTCCCGTGCATATACAGGTGCAGGACGGGCGTTTCCGGCTGATTTTTCACTTAAACAGATTCAGCAGGAAATTGCTGACAGAATGCACGCCGAAAGGGTTTTCGGACAAAAACCGTCTTATACAATCGTTACAAACAGTTGGGCGAGGGGCGACGGTCTTGAGGACGCTCTCACTCCGGTGGACAAAAGAGGAAATCAGTCCGGAAGTATTTATAATATTTTCTATAGGATTAACGGCGTTTATAACAGAGCAGACTATGTAAATGAACTTATTTCTTTCAAGTCTGAAATAAATTCTCAGAAACGAAATATTGTAATAGCCGACGGAGAAATCTCAGCACCGTCCTATGATGAACTTTCCGTAGTAAAAAGAGGAAATTACAGCAGTCCGCAGACGGCAGTTGCAGAACTGTCAAAAAATATAGATTTTGCAGGTGACGAAGGACTTCAGCAGATTATGCGTTATGAGTTTGCAAAGATTATGCTTGAAAAATCAAAGGAATCGGGCATGACAATAAATAAATTCGTAAATATGTGCGTTTACGTTATCTGCTGGCTGAAAAGATGGGAAACTTCTCTTTTTAACGACTGGAAAAAGAATGATGTTGCGTGTTTTATACTGTTCGGGTGCTGTAAGAATGAAAATGACTCCATGTTTCTTACGTTCCTTTCCAGACTTCCGGCAGACGTTCTTATACTTAATCCGAGCTGTCAGCATAAATGTGCTTTGAACGACGTGAATTTAAGGGAATTTTCATATAATTCGTCACTTGATATAAGTGCGTTTCCGGACGGCGTTGCAATGCGTGCCGGAACTGCCGCATATCATGCCGAGCGTGAACTTGATACCCTTATGTATCAGGATTCGGGTCTTTACAGGAATCACCAGTATGCAAAGGCTAATTCGATAGTCCTCGATACGATGTTTGAGGAAATCGAACTTATGTGGAATCAGGAACTTAAATACCGTCCGAATTTTGCGACAGAAAACGGTGAGGTAAGAATACCCGTTTTCTTTTCAAAAGTTTCAGGTGTAAAGGACGGAAACGTAAAAGCTTACTGGCAGTATGTCAAACGTCTTATAAATGAGGATACTGTAATAATAAACGGCTATAAGAAACCTCCTGTGAATCCGAGGTCACCGGTTTATGTAAAGCCGAATCCGGTGACACAGTATGCACAGCTTTTCCTGAAAAACGGCGTTCTGCAAAGAGAAACAATAAAAAAACATTCATGCTATCAGTATAAAATCCTCAGAGCCGAAACTCAGGATTATATTCTGGACAAGCTTCAGTTACTGATTGACAGCAGAATAATAAAAGGTACATTAGAGACCGGTATGGAATATGCTGTAATATCTTCTGTACTGAATCTTGACAGGGAAATTATAAGAAGAATACAGAATTTTGATTTTACCAAGAAAAATCCTAAAGTAATATATATCAATACTGGTGACAGTGCAATAACTCAGGACGATGCAATTGTTCTTGAGTTTCTCAGTATGACAGGGTTTGATGTGCTTTTCATGATACCGACAGGATACTGTAATGTTGAAAATTATTACAGTATGCAGATAATAAGTGAGCATCAGATGGGCGAATATCTGTATGATTTGAAAATGCCTGATTTTTCACGTATTTCAGCAGGTTCACGTCAGCCATGGCATAAAAAATTATTTAAAAGAGGTGTTTGAAAATGGGTATTGACCTTTCAAGAGCAAAACCACAGGACAACAATGACACAGTGACGGCAGAAATCGTCAAAGAGCCGGAAATCGAAGTAGTTCAGCAGTACGACATAGTTGCGGACAGAAAGCAGATGAACAATCAGCTTGTAGGTTCAGAAGAAGTTGATAGGCTTGCAAGTGAAATTGTAATTGACGACCTGACTACTATCGTTTCATTCGGTGCTGACGCAGCGGACGAAATCTCAAAGGCTTCTGACGTTGTTCTCAACAGTATGAGTATGTCTCAGATTGACGATTCCGGACAGATGCTTGTTGCTCTCGGCAAGATTATGGAAAAGTTTGACATTGACGAAATCAAGGAAAATCCCGGACTTTTCAAGAAGATGTTCGGCAACGCCAAAAAACAGCTTGAAAAGATTCTTGCCAAGTATCACACTATGGGCGACGAAGTTGAAAAGATTTATATTCAGCTCAGAAAGTATGAGGACNAAANAAAACANNCAAACAANNAGCNTGNCCNGATGTTCAATGCAAACGTTGAATATTATCATANGCTTGTAAANTATATTCTTGCCGGTGAGCAGGGCTGTCGTGAAATCGAGGCTTACCTCGAACAGCGCAGGCAGGATATGGCATCAACAGGTGATAATTCCATACAGTTTGAAATTCAGAATCTCGAACAGGCTCTTATGATGCTGGAACAGAGAACTCAGGATTTGAGAACAGCCGAAAGTATAGCAATGCAGTCTGTTCCTATGATAAAGATGATGGCTTTCAGTAACATGAACCTTGTCAGAAAAATCAACTCTGCATTTATTGTCACTCTCCCTGTATTCAAACAGGCACTTGCTCAGGCTATGATGCTTAAACGTCAGAAAATTCAGGCAGACGCTATTTCTGCTCTTGACGAAAAGACAAACGAAATGCTTATAAAGAATGCACAGAATACTGTTGAACAGTCAAAGATGATAGCAAGAATGGCTTCCGGAAGTTCAATAAAGATTGAAACTCTTGAAAAGTCGTGGCAGACTATTATGAACGGTATCGACGAAACACGTCAGATTCAGGAAGATGCACGCAGACAGCGTAAGGACGACCAGATTAAACTTGAGGCTATCAAGCAGGATTTCAACAAGAGATACAGTATGCCTGATTCAAGAAAATAAATTTTATTAAGGAGGTAATAAATCATGCCCATTAATTTATCCAAGGGTCAGAAAATTGACCTCACCAAGAGTAATCCCGGACTTAAAAACATCATGGTCGGTCTTGGTTGGGACGTTAATGTTTTTGATTCCGGAGCAGCTTTCGACCTTGACGCAGCAGCCTTTCTTCTCGGCAGTAACGGAAAGTGTCCGGCAGACAGTGATTTTATCTTTTACGGTAATCTGAAACATTCTTCCGGTGCGGTTGAGCATATGGGTGACAACCTTACGGGTGAGGGTGATGGCGACGACGAGCAGATTAAAATTAACCTTTCTGCAATTCCGTCCAATATAGAAAAAATCGCTTTCACCGTAACGATTTATGACGCTGACAACAGAAGGCAGAATTTCGGACAGGTTTCAAATTCCTTTATCAGAATCGTGAACAACGATACAAATGAGGAACTTATAAGATACGACCTCGGGGAAGATTTCTCAATTGAAACTGCTGTTGTTGTCGGAGAACTCTACAAACATAACGGTGAATGGAAGTTCAACGCTATCGGAAGCGGTTTTCAGGGTGGACTTGCTGCACTCTGCGGTCATTATGGAATAGATGCAGGCTGATTGTTAAAAATACAATACAAAGGAGTTTTTTTATATGCCAGTTAGTTTAAGCAAGGGACAGAAAATAAGTCTCACAAAGGGTAATCCCGGTCTTAAAAAAGTCGTTGTCGGTCTTGGCTGGGACGTTAATGCATTTGATACAGGTGCAGCTTTTGACCTCGATTCCTCGGCTTTTCTTCTTACAGATGCAGGAAAGGTATCAAAGCCGGAAGATTTCGTTTTCTACGGAAATCTCAATCACCCGTCGGGTGCTGTTTCCCACTGCGGTGACAATCTCACGGGTGCAGGTGACGGCGACGACGAACAGATTAAAATTGACCTCTCACAAGTTCCGGCAGAAATAACCAGAATTGCTTTCACTGTTACTATTCATGAGGCAGAACAGAGGAGACAGAATTTCGGACAGGTAAATAATTCTTTCATCAGAATCTGTAACGAGGAAACTGGTGAGGAAATTCTCAAATATGACCTCGGAGAAGATTTCTCAATTGAAACTGCCGCTGTATTCGCTGAACTTTACAAGCACAACAATGAATGGAAGTTCAACGCTATAGGCTCAGGCTATCAGGGTGGACTTGCTGCTCTCTGTGCAAGTTACGGCGTAGACGTTGAATAATAAAAAGAACTGAGGTATTTTAAAATGTCTGTAAGCTTACAGAAAGGGCAGAAAATAAGTCTGTCAAAGGATAATACTGGTCTTTCGTGCGTTGTGGTCGGACTTGGCTGGGACGAGGCTTCACGCAAAAAAGGTCTTTTTGCAAAGAAAGAGAGTGCTATTGACTGCGATGCGTCGGCACTTCTTCTCACAAACGGAAAACTTGCCGGAAAAGAAGATATAGTTTATTATGCACATCTCCGTCATGGTTCGGGAAGTGTCGTACATAAGGGCGACAATCTCACCGGAGCAGGTGCAGGCGATGACGAGCAGATTGTTGTTGACCTCTCAGGAGTTCCGTACGGTGTGGACAGAATAGTTTTTGTTGTAAATATCTATCAGGCGGTACAGCGTAAACAGCATTTCGGAATGATAAAAAATGCGTTTATCAGAATTGTTGATAACAGAAACAACAATGAAATGTGCAGATATAATCTTACAGATGATTATTCCGGCTGTACGGCTATGATTTTCGGCGAAATCTACAAGCATAACAATGAATGGAAATTCAACGCTGTGGGACAGGGAACAGCAGACCCCGGTCTTTCTGAACTCGCAGGAAGATTCAGGTAAATATATTTCGGCAGAAGAAATCTTCTGCCGAATTATTTTTCATTGAAAGGTGGAGAATATAATGTTTTATAATCATATACTTCTGGAAACTTACTGCATGAATGATAAAAAGTGTATACACGGTTTTAAACAGATACGGATTGAGTGTATACGTTCAGGTTGTGAGTTCTGTGGATATACTGAATGTCCTGCTGAAATAGCCGTTACGGATATAAACGGAATTGCATCTCACTGGATTGCCCTGAGCGGTGATGAAGCACATAAAAAGAAAAAATTAAAAAAGTGGCAGAAAATCTGCATTAAAAAAATTGACAGAGCATATAAAATTTATATGAAGAAAAAATAGTTTTATTTTTATAGTATAATGTGACGGAAATATGTTGGAAATGTGATTTTTTGTTAAAGAAATGATTATAATTTATTCTGCACCTTGACAAATTGTCTTAAAAAGAAATTAATTTTTTTGTAGTTGTTTTTGTATATTATCTATATTTTTGAGTTTATAAAAATGTACATTTATACAAAGATTATTTTATATGTCCAAAATATAATATATAATTTACATTACTATATGAATGATAAAAAGTGTATACACGGTTTTAAACAGATACGGATTGAGTGTATCAGCTCCGGTTGTGAGTTCTGTGCATATATGGAATGTCCTGCTGAAATAACTGTTACGGATAAAAACGGAATTGTGTCTCACTGGATTGCCCTGAGCGGTGATGAAGCACATAAAAAGAAAAAATTAAAAAAATGTCAAAAAATCTGCATTAAAAGAATTGACAGAGCAGATAAAATTTATATGAAGAAAAAAATAGTTTTATTTTTATAGTATAATGTGACGGAAATATGTTGGAAATGTGATTTTTTGTTAAAGAAATGATTATAATTTATTCTGCACCTTGACAAATTGTCTTAATTTGTGTATAATGTTTATTAAGAATATACGGATTGCACTGTTCCGTAAAACAATGTACTTTTTTATGAAAGGGAATATAAAAATGAAAAATTTTAAGAAAAGACTCATTGCTCTTGTTGCACTTACCTGTGTTGCTCTTTCAGCCTTTGCAGGCTGTTCCAACAAGGAAGAAAAAAGCATTAGCAAAAATGACGAGTCATCTATAGAACCGATGACTGCTGTACCTTTTCAGTGGGGTGGCGCTGAGGACAATGAGCTGACAATGGACGGCGTTGAAATAAATGAAGATGACCCCGTTAAAGCTGACCATGTAGACCCGTCAAAATCTTCCGAAAAATCAACTTCCGCTGATGATAAGAAAGATAATAAGAAAGATGGCGAAGAAGGTACAACCGGTTATGTTGCAGGTGAACCTGTTACTGAAATTGTTGCAGTTACAGAAGCAAACGGCGAGCCTGTTACACAGGCAGACGGTCAGCCTGTTACCGAAGTAAAGACTATTACCAATTCAACTCCTCAGCCGGACAATTCTTCATCAAACAACAATGCCGGAAGCAATAAAGATGCAAACTATGTTTCCAATACAAAGGGAATGTACGCTATGTGGATTGACATTTCCAAAAATGAAGACTTTGTATTTAATGACTCAATTATCAGGATTACTTTCAGAGTAAAGGATAACGCTCCGGACGGTATCTATGATATCGCAATTGACCCCGATTTGTCCTCAATTGAAGGTGTGACTATAACTCCGGACACTATCCTGAACGGTTCAATTAAAGTGGGCAATGTTTCTGCTGATTCCGTAGACCCTTCGTCGATGAACGGTTTTGCTGTATATGGCGACAAAGTAAGTGCAAAACAGGGTGATACTATTGAGTTCTGTATAAATATGAAAGATAACCCCGGTCTTGCTGCTATGTGCATATGGTACTACTATGACAGCAATGCACTTGAAATAGTTGACTGTGTACCAGACGGCGAATTTGCAGTTGTTTCCAGCAACAGCACTCAGATGGGCGAATAATATAATTATACTTAACCGGCGTTATGATACTCATAATGCCGGTTTTTTAGCAGTTATATACAGTAATGGTCACCTGTGATAGACATACTTTTGTCGGCGATGTCCTGAATGGTAATTCCGTCAAGATATTCCGAAATAATTTTATACAGACCCTCCCACATTTCAATTGTCGCACATTCGTTTATTCTTTCACATTCGTTCGGCTCGTAATCCAGACACGCAACCGGTGCAAGACTTCCTTCGGTTGCCCTGAGAACAGTTCCTACAGATAAATCGGACGCTTTTCCGGCAATCATATAACCGCCTTTATTTCCTCGGTTTGCTTTTATAATACCGCTTTTGTTCAGAAGTGGGACAATCTGTTCAAGGTATTTTTTTGAAATATGCTGACGTTCAGAGACATCTTTCAGCGATATAAAGCCCTCATTCTGATGTACGGCAAGGTCTGAAAGCATTCTGAGAGCGTATCTTCCTTTTGTAGAAATTTTCATATCATCGCTCCTTTCGTAAATTATATATCTATTATATCATAGGTTTAGTATGATTTCAAGACCTGATATTATAGTAAAAAAATAAATTATTATTTACCACTTGACAAATCAGGTTTACAGTGATATAATAATCACATAATTAAACCGTTGACGTGGAGATAAAGGTAATTATGCTTCTACAGAGAGCCTGCGGTGCTGAGAGTCGGGCGAAAAACAGATTATCAAATGGACCACTGAGGGCGTAGTCAAATGAAAGTTTTTTCAAAGTATTCTGCGACGTTAAGACGTGCGTTAATCGTCAGGAATATGTCTGTATTCCGTTAAAGTGCATGGTCTTTGTACCATGAATCAAGGTGGTACCACGGATAAGCTTTATTCGTCCTTGACAGATTTTTAATTATCTGTCGGGGCTTTTTTATTTTGGAATTTTTTGGAGGTGCATTATGAATTTTTTACCCGAACTTGATAAAGTCAAGGAAATTGCAGAAAGCGGAAAATATGACATTCTGCCTGTAAGCTGTGAAATCATGTCCGATATATGTACGCCTATCGAGGCAATAAGGATTCTGAAAAACGTTTCAACTCACTGCTATATGCTGGAATCTGTTGCGGACAAGGAAAAATGGNNACGTNACACTTTTATCGGTTTTGAGCCGAAACTCGAAATTACCTGTGNAGGCGACANTATTANAATCGGTGACATTAAAATGAAATCCAGTGACCCGAGAGNACAGATAAGACAGATTCTCTCGTCTTACAGAAGTCCGAAATTTGACTATCTGCCGTCATTTACAGGTGGTCTTGTGGGATATTTCTCTTATGATTTTCTTGGATATTCAGAACCGTCCGTTAAGATTGAAACAGAGGACACAGAAAATTTCAAAGACGTTGACCTTATGCTTTTCGACAAGGTAATTGCCTTTGATAATTTCCGTCAGAAAATAGTTCTCATATCAAATATGAATCTCAGTGAACCGGAAACAGGTTACAACAAGGTACAGCTTGAACTGAAACAGCTTGCGGAACTTCTCCGCAATGGCGAGAAGTCAAAAGAACCTGCCGGTCATCTCACTACGGAAGTTACACCGCTTTTCAATCAGGAAAAATACTGTGAAATGGTCGAAAAGGCTAAACATCATATTCACGAGGGAGATATTTTTCAGATTGTTCTTTCAAACCGTCTCAGTGCAGGATTTGAGGGAAGTCTGTTCAATACATACCGTGTACTCAGAACTATAAATCCGTCACCGTATATGTTCTATTTTTCGGGAACTGATGTGGAAATTGCAGGTGCTTCACCGGAAACTCTCGTAAAGCTTGAGGACGGCGTTCTGCATACTTTNCCANTTGCCNGAACACGNCCNAGAGGTAAGACGGAAGCAGAGGACATTGAACTTGAAAGAGGTCTGCTCGCCGACGAAAAGGAACTTTCTGAACACAATATGCTTGTTGACCTCGGAAGAAATGACCTTGGAAAAATCAGTAAATTTGGTTCTGTAAAGGTTGAGAAGTTCCATAGTATTGAAAGATATTCCCATGTAATGCACATTGGCTCAACCGTAAGGGGTGAAATAATAGAAGATAAGTTTGACGCACTGGNCGCNGTAAGTGCGGTACTCCCTGCCGGTACGCTTTCCGGAGCTCCTAAAATCAGGNCGTGTCAGCTTATTGCAGAACTCGAAAACAATAAGCGTGGAATTTACGGCGGTGCTATCGGATATATTGATTTTACAGGAAATCTTGACACCTGTATTGCCATAAGAATTGCGTACAGGAAAAACGGCAAGGTATTTGTAAGAAGCGGTGCGGGAATAGTAGCCGATTCAGTACCCGAAAAGGAATATCAGGAGTGTATCAACAAGGCGGCGGCAGTTATAAACGCTCTTAAACTTGCAGAGGAGGAAGAATTATGATTTTACTGATTGACAATTATGACAGCTTTTCTTATAATCTTTATCAGCTTATCGGTGAAATCTGTCCCGACATAAAGGTTATCCGCAATGACGAAATGACTGTTGAGGAAATAGAAAAACTCGCTCCCGAAAGAATTATTATCTCTCCCGGTCCGGGCAGACCGGAGGACGCAGGTATCATAATTGAAGCGGCAAAGACAGTATGTCAGAAAATACCAACTTTGGGCGTATGTCTCGGACATCAGGCAATATGTGCGGCTTACGGTGCGNANATAACTTATGCTAAAAAACTTATGCACGGCAAGCAGTCTACTATTAAATTCAGCGGAAACAGTCCGATTTTCAGGGGAATAGACGAAAATGCACCTGTTGCAAGATACCATTCACTTGCTGCAAATCCCGAAACAGTTCCCGAATGTTTTGAAGTGACGGCGGTTGCGGACGACGGCGAAATAATGGCTGTTCAGCACAGGGAATACCCGNNNTTGGGTGTACAGTTCCACCCCGAATCAATAATGACCCCCGACGGAAAAATTATGCTTGCTAATTTTATTAATATGAACGGAGATGACTTAAATGATTAAAGAAGCAATTATGAAAATCGTTGACAAACAGGATTTGACATACGATGAGGCTTATAAGGTAGTATCGGAAATTATGTCCGGTCAGACTACTCCCACACAGAATGCGGCGTTTNTTGCTGCTCTTTCCACAAAAAGTACAAAGGCTGAAACTATTNAGGAAATAACAGGCTGTGCGGCTGCAATGNGTGATNCTGCTGTGAAGTTTNAGAACGACCTNGACCNTCTCGAAATTGTCGGAACNGGCGGAGACAATGCACAGAGTTTCAATATTTCGACAACTTCAGCACTTGTTATTGCGTCGTCGGGGATTCTTGTTGCAAAGCACGGAAACCGTGCGGCATCGTCACTTTGTGGCACTGCCGACTGTCTCGAAGCACTCGGAGTAAATATTGACCTTGAACCCGAAAAATGCCGTCAGTTGCTGAATGAAGTGGGATTCTGCTTTTTCTTTGCACAGAAGTATCATACTTCAATGAAATATGTAGGTCCTATAAGAAAAGAACTCGGTATACGTACTGTTTTCAATATTCTCGGACCTCTTACAAATCCCGCAAATCCTAACAGACATCTTCTTGGTGTTTATGACAGGTCACTTGTTGAACCTGTTGCGGAAGTTCTAATGAAACTCGGTTCAAAGCGTGGTATGGTAATTTATGGAACAGATAAGCTTGACGAAATTTCACTCAGTGCGTCTACAGCAGTGTGCGAGTACAAGAATGGTTGGATGAAAAATTATGAAATTACCCCCGAACAGTTCGGATTTGAGAGATGTTCAAAGGATGATTTAAAGGGTGGTACTCCTGCCGAAAATGCCGAAATAACAAGACAAATTCTCAGCGGTGAAATTACAGGACACAAGAGAAATGCTGTTCTGCTCAATGCCGGAGCTGCTATTTATATTGGTGGTAAGGCTGATTCTATGACAGACGGTGTAAAGCTTGCAGGTGAACTTATTGACTCCGGAAAGGCTCTTGCTACTCTTGAAAAACTTATTGAAGTTTCAAACGGCTGAGGTGTGAAAATATGACTATTCTTGAAAAACTTGCTAATCACGCTTTTGAACGTGTTGAGACGGCAAAGCAGAAAATTTCTGCGGACGAAATAAAAGAACATGCGTTATCTCTTCCGACGGGTGACTTTGAGTTTGAAAAGGCACTTTCTAAAGACGGTATGTCTTTTATATGCGAATGTAAAAAAGCTTCTCCCTCAAAGGGGATTATTGCAGAGGATTTCCCTTACCTGCAAATCGCAAAGGACTACGAAAAAGCCGGAGCAGACTGTATTTCTGTACTTACTGAACCGAAATGGTTCTTAGGAAGTGACGAATATTTAAGGGAAATCGCTGAAAATGTTTCTGTACCGTGTATACGCAAGGACTTTACAGTTGACGAATATATGATTTACGAAGCTAAGGTTTTAGGTGCAAAGGCTGTACTGCTGATATGTTCGATTCTCACGGGTGAACAGATTAAAAATTATATAGAAATCTGCGACACTTTGGGAATATCGGCACTTGTCGAAGCTCATGACGAAAACGAAATCAAAACCGCTATAAATGCAGGTTCACGTATTATAGGCGTAAACAACAGAAATCTCAGTGACTTTANGGTTGATACAGGTAANAGCAGACGTATGCGTGAACTTGTTCCGTCAGACATAATTTTTGTTTCCGNAAGCGGNGTGAAGAATGCCGACGATATAAAGTTACTCCGTGAGGCAGGTGCGGACGCTGTTCTTATTGGTGAGACCCTTATGAGAGCAGACGACAAAACAGCTAAACTTGCAGAACTGCGGGGAAATATATGACGAAAATAAAAATGTGTGGTTTAAGCCGTCCGTGTGACATAGAGTATGCCAATGAAGTAAAACCGGAGTATGTAGGCTTTGTGTTTGCGGAAAAAAGCAAGCGGTATGTTTCGCCGGAAAAAGCTTTTGAACTGCGGAAAATTCTTGATGACAAGATAATTGCTGTCGGAGTTTTCGTCAATGCAGAACCGGAGTTTATAGCCGGACTGGTGAAAAATAAAATTATTGATATGATTCAGTTGCACGGTTCGGAAGATGACAGTTATATAAAAAATCTCCGTCAGCTTGTTGATGTTCCGATAATAAAGGCATTCGTTATTAAGAATCCGTCTGATATTCAGAAAGCGGAGCAGTCAACAGCAGATTATATACTTCTTGATTCGGGACTGGGTTCGGGAAAGACTTTCGACCACTCACTCATAAATATAAACCGTCCGTATTTTCTTGCCGGCGGACTTGCTCCGGAAAATGTCGGTGATATTGTCGGCAGACTTGAACCATATGCAGTTGATGCAAGTTCGTCACTTGAAACGGACGGTTACAAAGATATAAACAAAATGAGGGCGTTTGCGGACGCTATCAGAAGAAAGGATTGATTTGATATGTCAAAAGGCAGATTCGGCGTACACGGCGGACAGTATATCCCCGAAACTCTCATGAATGCTATCATTGAGCTTGAAAACGCTTACAATCACTATAAATATGACCCTGATTTCAACCGTGAACTTACGGAACTTCTTGACAACTATGCAGGCAGACCGTCAATTCTGTACTATGCGGAAAAACTTACAAGGGAACTCGGCGGTGCTAAGATTTATCTTAAGCGTGAGGATTTGAATCATACAGGTTCGCACAAGATAAATAACGTTCTCGGACAGGCTCTCCTTGCCAAAAAAATGGGTAAAACACGTCTTATTGCCGAAACCGGAGCAGGTCAGCACGGTGTTGCAACGGCTACAGCGGCGGCACTTCTTGACATGGAATGTGTTGTTTTCATGGGTGAGGAAGATACAAAGCGTCAGGCACTCAACGTCTACAGAATGAAACTTTTGGGAGCTGATGTAGTTCCGGTAAAGACAGGTACAGCAACTCTTAAAGACGCAGTTTCCGAAGCTATGAGAGAATGGACTTCACGTATCAGTGATACACATTATTGTCTCGGTTCTGTTATGGGACCTCACCCGTTCCCGACAATTGTACGTGATTTTCAGGCAGTTATTTCACTTGAAGCAAGAAGTCAGATTCTTGAAAAAGAAGGCAGACTGCCCGACGCAGTAATTGCTTGTGTGGGTGGCGGTTCAAACGCTATCGGAAGTTTCTATCACTTTATTCCTGACGAAAATGTTCGTCTTATAGGCTGTGAAGCCGCAGGACGTGGGATAGATACTTTTGAAACTGCCGCAACCGTAAATACTGGAAAAATAGGTATTTTCCACGGTATGAAGTCATATTTTTGTCAGGACGAATACGGTCAGATTGCACCTGTCTATTCGATTTCAGCAGGTCTTGACTATCCCGGTGTAGGTCCTGAACACGCTAACCTCCACGACATCGGACGTGCTGAATATGTTCCGGTTACGGACGACGAGGCAGTAAACGCTTTTGAATATCTCTCACGCACAGAGGGAATTATTCCGGCTATCGAATCTGCACACGCTGTTGCTTACGCTATGAAAATCGCTCCCACTATGGACAAGGACAAGATTATTATTGTAACTGTTTCAGGACGTGGCGACAAGGACTGTGCAGCTATCGCACGTTACAGAGGGGAGAATATCTATGAGTAATATAAGAAAGGCTTTTGAAAACGGCAAGGCTTTTATACCATTCATTACCTGCGGAGACCCTGACCTTGAAACGACTGCAAAAGTAGTCCGTGAGGCAGTGAAAAACGGTGCAGACCTTATTGAACTCGGTATACCTTTTTCAGACCCTACTGCCGAAGGTCCTGTTATTCAGGGGGCAAATATCCGTGCATTAGCAGGCGGTGTGACCACTGACAAGATTTTTGATTTGGTTGTCGAACTCCGCAAAGATGTTAAAATACCTATGGTTTTCATGACATATGCAAATGTTGTCTTTTCATACGGTGTTGAGCGTTTTATGAAAAAGTGTGCTGATACAGGAATTGACGGTATTATAATTCCTGATATGCCTTTTGANGAAAAAGANNAGTTTGCCGAATGTNCGAGAAAGTACNGCGTTGACATGATTTCACTGATTGCTCCCACTTCCGAAAACAGAATAGCCATGATTGCAAAAGAGGCAGAGGGCTTTATATATGTTGTTTCAAGTCTCGGTGTTACAGGTACAAGAACCGAAATTACCACGAATATCGGTGATATTGTTTCGGTAATCCGTGAAAATACTGACGTTCCGTGTGCTGTCGGCTTTGGCATATCGAATCCGGAGCAGGCTAAGAAAATGGCAGGACTTTCCGACGGTGCAATAGTAGGCTCGGCAATTATAAAGATTATCGAAAAATACGGTAAGGATTCACCGTCATATGTCGGTGAGTATGTCAAGAGCATGAAAGACGCTATCCTCTGAAACAGGAGTTTTATAATAATGAACGATTTTATTACACCACCGAATCATGTTAATTTCAAGGCAAGGAAACTTTTTGGCGAAATGGGTACTATAATTGACGGTTCAATAGCTTATGTCGATTTGAACGGCGGAGGTCCTACAGAACAGCATACACATGAACATAATCACTTGTTTATCGTGACAAAAGGTGAGGCAAAAATTAAACTTGCTGACAATGAAGTAATCTTGAAAAAAGACGAATCATTTTTAGTTGAGGGTAAAATTCCGCACTCCGTATGGAATAATATTCAAGGCGAAACTGTAATGATTGGAATTTCGTTAAAATAAATAATAAAGCCCGAAAGCATTTTATAAGCTTTCGGGCTTAAATTATCTTTCAAAAGGTTTGTTGAACGAACCTATTTCAATTAAATTTCCTTCAGGGTCAGCAATATAACAGGTTCTTTGTCCCCAAGGTTCTGTTACAGGCTCTAATATGGGTGTTGCACCTTTGGAGATTACTTTATGATATTCGATGTCAACTTCTTCAAATGTATCAACATATAATGCAATTTCAAAGTGACCGTTTATGCCTTTAAGATATTCATATTTTCTGCTGGTCATTTTTTCAAAATCATTTCTTCCATAAAGTAAAAATAATGTGCCGTCTTTTACAAGATATACATTTGATGTGTTTTCATCTTCTTTAATTTCAAAGCCGAGTACGTCTCTATAGAAACGAATCATTTCAGCCATGTCATTAACAAACAATCCAAAACCGTCCAATTTCATAATTATCCCTCTTTATCTGAAATTTTTATGTTATTGGTATTACTTTGCCGTTGTATTCTATAGTATTTTTGTTTTCATCATCGTCGAGTTCTGTAACTGCACTGTTTACGGCTTTATAAATCGTGGAAGATGTTGAATTGGCAGACTGAACTTTTTCGACCTCTATATTTTTTTCTATAAACATCTGCCTTAAAAGTCCTAAGTCAAAGCTATCAAGTACGCCGTCCCCGTTAACGTCAAACAGAGAATAGTTTTCTTCGGTAATCTGATGATTTGTACGTCCTAAAATATAATTTGAAAGTGATACAAGGTCTGCCACTCTGTAGGGACATTCAAGTTCAGAATCCGCAGTTTTGAAGAAAAGATACTTATAAATTGTATTTGCCCAGTTAATACCTATTCTTGCATAACCTTTTTCATTAGGGTGTACGCCGTCCTCTAAATACTTGTCTTTCTCCATAGTCAGACCATTTTCTTCAATAGCACTGTAAATATCCGCAAACTCAACATTTTTTCCCTCGTCCTGAAGCTTGTCAACAAGCAGTGGTATTGATTTATTATAGCTGTCAACATAACCGTTTATTATTTCATCGAAATCCTCGGGAGTGTTGCTGTATTTTACGTCACCGTAAGCCCAGCACCAGTCAAAAACCTGCACAGCGTCAATGTGCGGAATTGTGCTTACAAATATAACTGTATCGTCTCTTGTGTTGTCGGAAATGTAATTGATGAGATTTTCAAGACGGTCTGTTATACCGTCGTTGTAGGCACTTAAAATGTCGTTTGTGCCAATCTGCAACATAATAATATCGGGGTCATAAGTCTGTAACAGATTGCCGTCCTGTAAGGTTTCAAGAATACNNTGNCTTGTTTCTGTACNGTCNATGTANNGAATGGCATAACCGCTGTAACCGCAGTGGTTTGTATCATAGGTGACTTCTTCTTTCAGCCATGTGAAAGTTTCCGGATAGTCGGAGTTAGGACCTACCATATCAACGTTGAAATCCTGTTCAAGGAAATGATAGAAGTATTTTCTGTAACCGCCTGACGACTGATATCCATGAGTAATTGAGTCGCCTATGGGCATGATTTTAAAAGTTTCGTCGCTAATTTTTTCGTCCTCTGCACAGGCTGTAATGTTCTGTATTGCAAAAAATGTCACTGACATAGCGGTTGCGGTGATAAGAGAAATAATTTTTCTTTTCATGTTATTCACTCCTTTTTTATTATTCAGCTTATATATTATTAATTATATAGTAAAATAAACATTATGTCAATAAAAAATTCTGAAAACTTTGGCAAACAACTTGTATTTTAATATAAAAGTATGTTATAATATACATAGTGCGGATAAANAATGNAAGAAGTATANAATTTTTGTNCATTGTTANAGTTGTTAAAAAAATAACAATAAGTCTGTATAAATTAAAATGTACTGGAGGAATAGTATGGATAACAGAAACTATGAAATTGTTGACAGCGTTGAACAGCTTGAAAAGGCTATTGAACGTGTACGAAAGGCTCAGAAAATCTTTTCAGCATATACTCAGGAGCAGGTGGATAAAATTTTCCGTGCGGCTGCACTGGCTGTCAATAAGGAACGTATTCCCCTCGCAAAACTGGCGGTCGAGGAGACCGGAATGGGCATTGTCGAAGATAAGGTAATTAAGAACCATTATGCTTCCGAGTACATTTATAACAAGTACAGAGATACAAAAACCTGTGGTGTCATTGAGGAAAACAAGGTTTATGGCACTAAGAGAATTGCTGAACCAATCGGCGTTATTGCGGCGGTAATTCCCACTACAAACCCGACTTCCACAGCGATATTCAAGACTTTGCTTGCCCTCAAAACAAGAAACGGTATTATTATAAGTCCGCACCCAAGAGCAAAGAAATCTACGATTGAATCAGCTAAGATAGTTTTGGAAGCGGCTGTTTCTGCCGGAGCTCCGGAGGATATAATTTCGTGGATAGATGTACCGAGCCTTGATATGACGAATCTTGTAATGCGTGAAGCAGATATTATACTTGCTACGGGCGGTCCGGGAATGGTTCGGGCGGCGTATTCAAGCGGAAAGCCTGCTCTTGGCGTAGGTGCAGGAAATACACCTGCAATTATTGATGACTCTGCGGACGTTGTTCTTGCGGTAAATTCTATCATTCATTCAAAGACTTNTGACAACGGTATGATTTGNNCGTCTGAANAGTCAACAATTGTACTTGAAAGTATCTANGATANAGTANAGGCTGAATNTTCCGCAAGGGGCTGTTATTNCCNCAGTGATGAAGAAAAAGAAAAAGTCAGAAAAGCTATTTTAATAAACGGCTCACTTAATGCGAAAATAGTCGGACAGAGTGCTTACAGAATTGCGGAAATTGCCGGTATTGACGTTCCGGACGGAACTAAGATTCTCATAGGAGAAGTGGAAAGCACTGAACTTTCAGAGGAATTTGCACACGAAAAACTTTCACCAGTTCTTGCAATGTACAAATCACCCGATATTCAGGACGCTTTCACAAAGGCTGAACAGCTTATAGCGGACGGCGGTTACGGTCATACATCTTCAATTTATCTTGACGTGAAAACTCAGCAGGGCAAGCTTGAGGAGTTCCAGAGAAGAATGAAAACCTGCCGTATTCTTGTAAATACTCCGTCGTCACATGGTGGTATCGGTGATATATATAATTTTGACCTTGCACCGTCGCTGACGCTTGGCTGTGGTTCATGGGGAGGAAATTCCGTCAGTGAAAACGTCGGTGTAAAGCATCTTATTAATATAAAGACAGTTGCCGAGAGGAGAGAAAATATGCTGTGGTTCAGAGTGCCTGAGAAGATTTATATGAAACGTGGCTGTCTGCCGGTTGCACTGGATGAACTCGGTACGGTCATGAAAAAGAAACATGCGTTTATAGTTACAGATAAATTCCTTTACGAAAACGGATATACTAAGTCCATTACTGACAAGCTTGACGAAATGGGAATACAGCACTCCGTATTTTTTGACGTTGAACCTGACCCGACACTTGAATGTGCTGAAAAAGGTGCGGAACAAATGACGGCTTTCAAGCCTGATGTTATTATTGCACTCGGCGGAGGTTCTGCAATGGACGCTGCAAAAATCATGTGGGTACTCTATGAACACCCTGACGCTGATTTCATGGACATGGCTATGCGTTTCATGGATATAAGAAAGAGGGTATATACATTCTCGGAAATGGGTGGAAAAGCTTATTTTGTGGCAATTCCCACATCTGCCGGAACAGGTTCGGAAGTAACTCCTTTTGCGGTTATCACGGACGGAAAAACAGGTGTCAAATATCCTCTTGCTGACTATGAACTTCTTCCCGATATGGCAATTATTGACACCGATTTCCATATGACAGCACCGAAAGGTCTTACCGCTGCATCGGGCATTGACGCTGTTACCCATGCTGTTGAGGCTTACGCTTCAATGATGGCAACTGACTTTACCGACGGTCTGGCACTTAGAGCTTTGAAAATTATATTTGAATATCTTCCGCAGGCTTACGAGGACGGCGAAAACAATCCGGAGGCAAGGGAAAAAATGGCTAATGCCGCAACTATGGCAGGTATGGCTTTTGCAAACGCATTTTTAGGCGTTTGTCACTCTATGGCTCATAAACTCGGTGCATTTCATCATCTTCCACACGGTATTGCAAACGCTCTTTTGATAGAGGACGTTATGCGTTTCAATGCCTCTGCAACTCCTGCAAAAATGGGTACTTTCCCGCAGTACAGTCACCCTCACACTCTTGAACGTTATGCGGAAATTGCCGATACTCT
Source organism: Clostridia bacterium (assembly GCA_009177225.1). Lineage (GTDB taxonomy): Bacteria > Bacillota > Clostridia > Oscillospirales > Ruminococcaceae > Ruminococcus. The sequence goes on along the minus strand of WFLZ01000132.1, from coordinate 9,681 downwards.
CGGTCTTGGCGGTAATACTGACACTGAAAAACTTGAAAATCTCATAAGTGCTGTAAGGGAACTCCGTCATAAAATCGGCATTAAGGATACTGTTGCAGATTACGGCATTGATGAACAGGATTTCCTTGACCGTCTTGACGAAATGACCGAGCAGGCTTTTGATGACCAGTGTACAGGTGCAAACCCACGTTATCCGCTTATGAGTGAAATTAAGCAGATGTATCTTAACGCTTACTATGGAAAGACTTTTGAGGAAAAGTCATATCCCGTCAACTGATTGGAGGAGTGAAAATGAATATTGAAAATATAATTGCCGAAAGAATCAACAAGAAGATTTACCGTGACGGCGATAAGGTTATAAAGCTTTTTAATGAGGACTATTCAAGGGCGGACGTTCTCAATGAAGCATTGAATCATGCCCGTGCGGAAGAAACGGGTCTGAATATTCCGGAACTTTACGAGGTGACGAGAATAGACGGAAAATGGGCTATTGTCATGGAATATATAGAGGGTGACAACCTTGCGGACTTAATCGCATCAAATCCGGCAAAGTATGATGAGTATATGAATCTTTTCGTTGATATACAGCTTGAAATACAGTCCAAAAGGTCTCCGCTTCTCAGTCAGCTCAGAGACAAGATGAACCGTAAAATAGGTCTTACAGAGCTTGACGATACCACAAAATACGAACTTTATACACGTCTTGCAAGTACTCCCGACCATAGAAAACTTTGTCATGGAGACTATACGCCGTCAAATGTCATAATCAGACCCGACGGAACTCCGTATATTATTGACTGGTCGCACGCAACGCAGGGCAATGCTTCCGCAGACGCAGCAAGAACTTATCTCACTTTCTGTCTGAAAGGAAATATTGAAGGTGCTGAAAAATATCTTGACCTTTTCTGTGCAAAGAGCGGTACTGCAAAAAAATATGTTCAGTCATGGATGCCGATTGTTGCGGCTTCACAGTCCGTCAAAAAGAACTGTAAAGAGCGTGACATTCTGCTTTCGTGGGTAAACGTTGTGGACTATGACTGATTATAAGGGCGGGGAAACCTGCCCTTTTTTTGCCTGAAATTATATTTTTGATTTTTCTATTGAAATTAAAGGAAATAAGTGATATAATATGGTATTATAGTATATAAAGTGAAATCAGGAGGATTTTATGAATAAGAAGATTGTTTTTACACTTTTGCTTGCTTCGTTGTGTTCACTTTCGGCGTGCGGAAATGATGATATCGGTTCTCTCAATGATTCTATCATTGTCAATGAGGGTTCACTGAATGAGAATAATGAAAACTCATCTGATGAAAGTTTACAGACTACGGCAGCAGGATATTTTGTAACGGAAGTTCCGGAAGCTACTGTCACAGTAGTAACCGATGAATCCGGCAATCCGGTTACTGAACCTGTTCCGGAAACACCTGTTGATGAAAATACAGCTCCTCCGGAGGAAGTTTCTGCCGAAACTGTTCCCACACCGTCTGTTATTGATTATACACCGTCAACTGCCGCTCCCGGTACTCCTGCGTCAACCGCTGTACTTCCTGCCGACGCTCCGACCGAATATGATTATAATTACGGACCTGCACCGACGGTTTATGATATTCCCGGAATAAAGTATATAGACAATGTTCTTATTGCAAACAAATCCTACAGTCTGCCGGCTGATTTCTATCCGGAACTTGACCAGACCTGTCTCAATCAGTTCTATAAGTTACAGAATGACGCTTCTGCTGTCGGGCTGAATATCTATCTTTCTTCGGGTTTCCGTTCATACGAAACACAGGATTATATATACAATGACTATGTTGCACGGGACGGTCAGGAAAAAGCTGATACCTATTCTGCACGTCCGGGACATTCAGAACATCAATCCGGACTTGCCATTGACGTGAATCAGATAGATGATACCTTTATAGGAACTCCGGAGGCTATATGGCTTGAGGCACACTGTTATGAGTATGGTTTTATTCTCCGTTATTCGCAGTCAAAGCAGGATATAACCGGTTATAAGTATGAATCTTGGCATATAAGATATGTCGGCACTGATATGTCATATAAGATTCACAGCAAGGCTATTGAAATGGGTGACCCTTATCTTACGCTTGAAGAATATTTCGGTATTGATTCATATTATCATTGATTTGAGGAATCCTGCTTAAACAGGGCAGGATTTTTTGCTTGCTTTTTTCAAAGCTTTGGTATATAATAGATATTGAATATTCAGGAGGTATTTTTTATGGCTATAAATAAAATCGGTTTTGACAACGAAAAATATTTAAGTATGCAGTCAGAGCATATAAGGGAGCGTATTGCACAGTTCGGGGACAAGCTTTATCTTGAATTTGGCGGTAAGCTTTTTGACGATTATCATGCGTCGAGAGTTCTTCCGGGATTCAAGCCGGACAGTAAGTTACAGATGCTTCTTCAGCTTAAAGACGAGGCTGAAATTGTCATTGTTATCAATGCCGGAGATATCGAGAAAAACAAGGTGAGAGGCGACCTCGGTATAACATACGATGTTGATGTTATACGCCTGTTTAATGTTTTTACAAAAATTGGTCTTTATGTCAGCAGTGTTGTTCTTACCCGTTACGAAAATCAGCCTATGGCAGACGCTTTTCAGAGCAGACTTGAAGCACTTGGTATTAAAGTTTATCATCATTATCATATCAAGGGTTATCCGTCAAATCTAAAACGCATAATCAGTGACGACGGATACGGAAAAAATGACTATATAGAAACATCACGCCGTCTTGTTGTCGTAACAGCTCCCGGACCGGGAAGTGGTAAAATGGCAACCTGTCTGTCGCAGATTTACCATGAACATAAAAGAGGTGTAAACGCCGGATATGCAAAGTTCGAGACTTTCCCTATATGGAATATTCCGTTGCGTCACCCTGTAAATATCGCCTATGAAGCCGCAACTGCCGACCTCAATGATGTCAATATGATTGACCCGTTCCACCTTGAAGCTTATGATAAAACTACTGTAAACTATAACCGTGACGTTGAGATTTTCCCTGTACTTAATGCTATGTTTGAGAGAATCCTCGGTGAATCGCCGTATAAGTCACCTACGGATATGGGTGTTAATATGGCTGGAAACTGCATTATTGACGACGAAGTTGTAAGCCGTGCGTCAAGAGACGAAATTATAAGAAGATATTATNTGNCAATGTGCGACCACCGCAAANGTCNTGTTTCCGAAGATGAAGTATNCAAGCTTGNACTTCTTCTCAAACAGGCAAATGTTACTATTGACGACCGTAAGGTTGTTGCGGCTGCTCTTGCAAGAGAAGAAGAAACAAATGCACCTGCCGCAGCTATGGAACTTCCTGACGGTACTATACTTACAGGACGTACTTCTGATATGCTTGGTGCTGCGTCGGCACTTCTGCTTAACGCATTGAAACATTTCGGAGGTATTCCGGACGATGTACTGATGATGTCACCGCACGTTATTGAACCTATTCAGAATTTAAAGGTAAAGCATTTAGGCAATAACAATCCACGTATACATACCGACGAAACATTAATAGCACTTTCAATCTGTGCAAATACAGATGAAAACGCTAAAAAAGCTATGGAACAGATTTCTAAACTGCGTGGCTGTGAAGTACATTCAACCGTTATTCTTTCGGCAGTCGATGAAAGAATTTTCAAGAGACTTGGTGTGAATCTTACCTGCGAACCAAAATATCAGTAATATAACAACAAAAAGCCGTCACTGCGACGGCTTTTGTCATAGATTCAGTTTATCTGCGTGGTTTGTTTTTTCTGTATACAATAGTAAGACCCTTTATCAGCAAACTTTTATCAAGAATAATATCACGCCTGCAAAGTGGTACAACGAGTTCAGCAAGTCCACCCGTTGCCACAACCGTACATTTTTCGCCGAGTTCTTCTTCAATGCGTTCAATAATGCCGTCCAAAGCACAGGCGTTTGAATACAGCATACCACTTTTCATGCAGTCGATAGTATTAGTGCCGATTACTTTCGCAGGAACTTCAAAATTTATTTTAGGAAGCTGTGCGGTCTTTGACGTAAGTGCATTTGTAGCCGTTCCCATTCCGGCAATGATAAGACCGCCGAGATAGTTTTTATTTTTGTCAACTACTGAAACGGTTGTTGCTGTTCCCATGTCAATAACAATCTGCGGTAATGGGTACTGATTTATTGAGGCAACAGCGTCAACAACCTGGTCACTTCCGAGCTGTGCGGGGTTGTCGATAAGTATATTAAGACCCGTTTTCACTCCCGGACCTACTGTCNTTATGNCAATATTTAAAAGCTTTTTTATTGCACCTGTTACTGTTCCAGTAACCGACGGCACAACAGACGACATAATTGCNTCGTCTATATCACTAAGACCGAAACNGTTCATTTCAAGAATATTTTTAATAAGTACAGCATATTCGGCAGAAGTTGCATGATGNTTTGTNGAAATTCTCTCAAACAGTACAACTTCGTTTTCCTNATTCACACAGCCGAAAACTATNTTTGTATTGCCTATATCTACCGCTAAAAGCATAATTTTAAACCTCCATTATTTTTANTTTATAATTATGAATTCTTAATTTTNAATTGTNAAAGTTTATTNCTGTAGTATTCGTATTGTTTTTGTCTTGCCTTTATTTCAGCAGGCAGTTCGCTTGTCNGGTCGTTACAAAGGGTATCAAAGCGGTCAAGTATTTTTACTANTCGCTCCTGCTGTTCTATTGGCGGTACGGGTATTNTTATNTCTTTAATTTGCCCTGCCGTTACAAGTGGTTGNCCNCCACCNTTAGCATATTTATNCAAATTCATATTAATAAGCAAATAATAAATATATTTGAATAATACAGTATCTTTTACATTTAACATAATAGTATTATCTGATACATCATATTTTTCCTCTGCAATATGCACATATCCAGCATTTGCTCCTACTCTTGCAATAAGTATTTGTTTTTTATCATACTCATATTTTTCACAATAAGCAATTATTCCAGTCGAACCATAAACAGGATAAGCACCTTCTTGATTTTTTTCTTTATTTTTCCCAGAAGAAATTTTAACAGTAATTTCCCCCAATGTTTTCCATTCAACATCATCACCAAAATCCAACAGCATATCTCGATAATATGAATATTGCTTTTTTCTTAATTCAGTTTCTGCATAAAGTTCTTTTATAAGCTTTTCATTTTTTTCGGAATACTTGTCAAGTATATGGACAATTTCAAGTTGTATCTCTACAGGCGGTACAGGAATTTTAACTTTATTTAAAACTTTCTGTGTAAGGCTTGGAACACCGCCGGCAGTATTATACTGCTCAAGATGTTCTTTTAATAAACAATGATATACATATCTTGGAATAGCTTTTGTTGTATTAATATCAGTATAAAAAATTGTGTCAACATTCCAGAAAGGTTTATCAACATAATAAAGTTTGTCAATAGAACCTTTACGAGGTATAAGAACAGATGGTTTATCAAAAGCAAATTTATTAATATAAGCTATTATACCACCTGAACCGTAAACAGGAATATTACCATTTGAATATCCTTTATAATCTTTACCANTCTTGATTNTTAATATTTCCGAAAGTTCCATATACTCCACACCGNTGGGACAAAGCTGATTTATTAAATTATNTATCTTACTCATTTATACGCCTCCCCGAACAATTATAACATACTGTCAGAAAAAAGTCTATATATTTACAAAAATAATTATAATTGACAAAAAGTCCGGTATACTGTAAAATATTAATATGTAGAGTTTTATAAAAAGGAGAATATAATATGCTTACAGGAAAAACGGTACTGCTTGGAGTTTCAGGCTCTATCGCAGTATACAAAATATGCAACCTTGCAAGAATGTTAACCAAACTCGGTGCGGACGTTCACGTTGCAATGACACCAAATTCAACGAATTTCGTACATCCTCTTACTTTTGAGACACTTACACAGCACAAATGTCTGATAGACACTTTTGACAGAAATTTTGAGTACAGCGTTGAACACGTTTCAATTGCAAAAAAGGCTGATGTGGTGATGATTGCACCTGCATCAGCTAACGTCATCGGAAAAATTGCAAACGGAATTGCCGACGATATGCTTACAACTACGGTTATGGCGTGTACCTGTAAAAAAATTATCGCCCCTGCAATGAATCACAATATGCTGCACAATCCGATAGTGCAGGACAATATTGAAAAACTTAAAAGATTCGGCTATGAAATAGTTCCCACAGTAAACGGTATGCTTGCAAACCGTGATACAGGTGACGGAAAGCTTCCCGACGAAGAAACTTTACTTGCATATATAGTCCGTGAAATAGCCTTTGAAAAGGATTTACAGGGAAAAAAAATTCTTGTGACGGCAGGTGCGACCCGTGAAAATATTGACCCCGTGAGATTTATTACAAATCATTCAAGCGGAAAAATGGGATTTGCCATTGCAGAAAATGCAATGCTCAGAGGTGCAGACGTGACTGTTGTTGCAGGACATACCGAAGTAAAACCGCCTATGTTCGTTGATGTGGTAAAGGCGGAAACCGCAGAAGATATGTTCAGGGAAGTCACAGAACGTCAGGCAGACTTTGACATTATAGTAAAATCCGCTGCTGTTGCCGACTATACACCTGTTACGACAGCCGACAACAAAATAAAAAAATCTGATGATGATATGAGTATACAATTAAAGCGTACTAAAGATATTCTTAAATATCTCGGTGAACACAAGCCCGTTGGACAGATTATATGTGGTTTTTCAATGGAGACTGAAAATGTTATTGAAAATTCACGCAAAAAGCTTACAGGTAAAAAATGCGACATGATTTGTGCCAATTCTCTNAAAACTGCCGGNGNNGGTTTCGGAACTGATACTAATATAGTAACGCTGATAACTCCCGATAATACAGAACAGCTTGAAATTATGTCAAAGTCAGAAGTGGCAAATATCATTCTTACAAGGTTGAAAGAGTTAAGTGCGGTAAATAACTGATTGACATAATTTTCAATATATGTTATAATTTCGTGGGAGATGATTTTTTGAAGAATACATTTGGTTCAAGTGTTGCCGTTACGATTTTCGGAGAAAGTCACGGCAATATGATAGGTGCAGTACTTGACGGACTTGCGTCGGGTATTGACGTTGATGAAAATTTTATAGCATCACAGATGGAGTTAAGAAAGTCCGTAGGTGCATTGTCTACCGCAAGGCGTGAAGCTGACGAGGTGAAAATTGTAAGCGGTGTTTTCAACGGAAAGACTACCGGTACGCCAATAACGCTTATTATTGAAAACAAGGATACCAGAAGTAAAGACTATGGTGAGCTTGCATATAAAGCACGTCCCGGTCATGCTGACTATACCGCACAGATGAAATATCATGGTTTTCAGGATTTCAGAGGTGGAGGACATTTTTCCGGTCGAATAACTGCCGGACTTGTCGCTTCGGGTGCAATCGCAATAAATGCACTCAGAAAAAAAGGTATTTATATCGGTACTCATATACTTTCATGTGCAGGAGTGCGTGACCGTGATTTCAGTAATATTGCAGAAGATATAAACACACTCAATAATCTTGACTTTGCTGTTCTCGACGAAAATGCAAAGTCTGAAATGACCGACAAAATAGCTGATGCACGCAAAGACGGTGACAGCGTGGGCGGTCGTCTTGAAACTGCTGTTATAGGATTTCCGGCAGGTGTCGGAGAACCGTGGTTCGATACAATTGAGGGAGTACTTGCACACATTCTTTTCAGTGTTCCGGCAGTAAAGGGCGTTGAGTTCGGTGACGGTTTTGAACTTGCTGAAAAATACGGAAGTACAGCAAATGACGCTTATTTTTCCGACAACGGCTCAGTTTACACTAAAACAAACCACAACGGCGGTGTTCTTGGTGGTATAACAAACGGTATGCCGATAGTTTTCCGCACTGCTGTAAAGCCTACACCGTCCATTTACAAGGAACAGAACACCATTGACCTCAGCACCATGCAGGAAACAACATTGCAGATAAAAGGTCGTCACGACCCTGCAATTATACACCGTGCAAGAGTAGTTATCGACAGTGTGACCGCTCTTGTGTTCTGCGACCAGCTCGCCCTCAGATACGGCACGGACTGGCTGGCTGAATAATAAATTATAAAGGAAGTTAATTTTATGGCTATGAATATTATCAGGGAGTTACCACACCCTACAGAAATAAAATCCGCTCACCCTCTCTCGCAGGAACTTATTGACGTAAAAGCAAAGAATGACGAGGAAATTAAAAAGATTTTCAGCGGAGAATCAGGCAAGTTCATTCTTATTATAGGACCTTGTTCCGCTGACAAGGAGGAAAGTGTTCTTGACTATATAACACGTCTGAGAGAGGTACAGGAAAAAGTAAAGGACAAGATTTTCATTATTCCAAGAATCTACACAGGCAAACCCCGTACTACAGGCGACGGCTATAAGGGCATGTTGCACCAGCCTAATCCTACAGGTATGCCCGACCTCAAAAGTGGTATCATTGCAGTAAGAAATCTCCACATGAAAGCTCTTGCGGAAACAGGTTTTTCCAGTGCCGACGAAATGCTCTATCCCGAAAATTACAGCTATCTTGACGATTTGCTTTCATATATCGCAATCGGCGCACGTTCAGTTGAGAACCAACAGCACAGACTTGTTTCAAGTGGTGTGACTATTCCGGTAGGCATGAAGAACCCCACAGCAGGCGATATTTCCGTAATGATGAACTCCATCACTGCTGCACAGCATTCACACGCATTTATTTACAGAGGTTGCGAGGTCAAGAGCGATGGTAATCCCTATGCACACGCTATACTTCGTGGATATGTTGACGACAGGGGTAATTCTTTCCCGAATTATCACTATGAAGATTTAATCAGACTTTCAGACATCTATGCACAGAAAAATCTTCTCAATCCTGCACTTATCGTTGATACAAACCATTCAAATTCCGGCAAGCAGTATAATGAACAAATTCGTATTGCTAAAGAAATACTTCATAGTATTCGCCACAGTGATGACATCAAAAAGCTTGTAAAGGGTCTTATGATTGAAAGCTATATAGAGGACGGCTGTCAAAAAATCGGCGAGAATATCTATGGAAAGTCTATCACAGACCCATGTCTTGGCTGGGAAAAATCCGAAAAACTCATTTATGAAATTGCAGACCTGCTTTAATTAATGAAAAAAACAGTAATGACTTATGCACTTAAAAATGACATTTTAACGTGCATTTCAGATGTAAAAAGTGGATTGGAATGTAGCTGTATCTGTCCTCAATGTCATTCTGTACTCGTTGCACATAAAGGAAAGAAAAATATTCACCATTTCAAACATTACAATTCTAAAGAATGTGAAACAGGATATCAAACTTCTCTGCATTTGCTTGCAAAAGAAATTATATCAAATGAAAAACGTTTTATAATTCCGCCTGTTTCTTATAGTTTCAACTATAATAACAAATTTATTGATATTCCTGAAACTGAAGTAACAATTGATAAAGTTGAACTTGAAATAAAAACAGGTGATATTATACCTGATATAGTTTTATACCATGGAAAACAAATTCTTTTAGTTGAAATTTACGTAACGCATAAAATTGACGAGGAAAAACTAAATAAAATCAAATCACTTGGTTTATCAACTATTGAAATTGATTTAAGTCAAACAG